>NZ_JBAKFX010000002.1:0-169693 GCF_037577855.1 Dethiothermospora halolimnae
GGGTGATACGGACTTTAGTTTGTTATGCAACCTTATCCAACTATAGACAGCCTCAAATGTGATTCGTATACCTCAGACCGGGATTTTGCCGCCGACTTCCTTCAGATTCCACCTCACGGTGGACACCCTTGTCTTCAGCTAGCACCTATATCACCTTCGGTGTTCGGGACTTTCACCCTATAGACTGTGTCCATGCTGGGCACACATAAAAAACCTCCTATTGATTAATAGGAGGTTACACTTTGCCCGTGTCATAATAGTAGTTTATACCATTACTACCAAAATACCATCCTTATTAATCTCTCTGGACCAATTTAAAGGATCCTTTATGCAATTTCCTATATAATATCATATAACTATATTCTTGTCTAGTTTTTTATAAATTTATTTTCCCATGGTTCTTAAAGAATTTAACACTTTAACAAAATGGTCCGGCAACTCCGCACTAAACTCCATATATTTTTTTGTTCTAGGATGTACAAAGCCTATAACTTTAGCATGTAGTAACTGTCCCTTTAAATTAAACTTTTGCTTTTTACTACCATAGACAGGATCCCCAACTACAGGATGTTTAATATATGAAGCATGAACCCTTATTTGATGGGTTCTACCTGTTTCTAGCTGAGCTTGTAGTAATGTATATTGAGTAAATCTTTCTAAAACTGTAAAGTGGGTAGTGGCTTCTCTGCTATTTTTATATATCACCGCCATTTTCTTTCTATCTTTAGGATGTCTCCCTATGGGGGCATCAACCGTTTTATTATCTTCCCTAAGGTTTCCTTCAACTAGAGTGTAATACTTTCTGGTTATACTATGCTCCTTTAATTGTTCCGACAAACTCATATGGGCAAGATTGGTTTTTGCTATCATAAGTAATCCCGATGTATCCTTATCTATTCTATGTACTATTCCCGGTCTTATAACTCCGTTTATAGATGATAAACTATCTAGATTATATAATAGAGCATTAACCAAGGTTCCATTATAGTTTCCTGGAGCCGGATGTACCACCATCCCTTGGGGTTTATTAACAATAGCAACATCATCATCTTCATATACTATTTCAACTGGTATATTTTCTGCCTTTACCTCTAATTTTTTAGGCTCTGGCAAATTAACCACTATACTATCCCCTTGATTGACTGGATATTTAGGTTTTATGTTCTTACCATTTACTTTAACCAGATTATCTTTAATAAGCTTCTTTATATATGACCTTGATACTTCATCTAGTTCATCTGCTAAATATGAATCTATTCTTTCACCATCATCTTCATCTACTAATATCTCTATAATATCCATTAAACCACTCTTTCTAATTAATATTCATATTTATCTGTTAGTACTAAATATGCAAATAATATGGTTCCCACTACTATTACACTATCTGCTATATTAAACACTGGATAGTCGTAAAAACTACCAAATTTTACATCAATAAAATCCACCACATATCCATATTTTATTCTATCTATTAGATTTCCAATAGCCCCAGAAATTATCATCACCATTGAAATCTTTGACATAGTAGTTAATTTCTTGTTTTTAATTAAGTAAAAAATAATACCTATAATAACTATTATGGTCACGATAATTAAAAACACTTTTTTATCTTGTAGTTTGCCAAAAGCTGCACCATAATTTTCAAGATAGTTAAATTGAAGAAAATTATCAATAATAACATAGGGTAAGTCATTTTTTAATAAATCAATTGCATAAAACTTAGTTATCTGGTCTATCAATACTAGTGATATAAATATAATATAATACATATATTCCTCCTCTATTTTTTCTGACTTTGTCAACATTATATATACATTTTAAAGTATTATTGTATTTATTACAACCAATGATTTATATTAAGAACCTTTTATATATTCAATAGCTTTATCAAGTTGTTGTTTTTTATCCCTATCTTCAACTATTTTTCGTTCATTGTCACTTTGGATTTTTTTATAATATTCATTTAAGTGACCTATTTTTATATCGGGTTCAATACCATTAGTCTTAATTTTTTCTGAATTTGGACCCTCCATCTTATTTGTAATAAAAAGCATCCCTGAGTCGTCTTCAAACCTTCTTATACCATAGGATATAGACTTACCATATGTATTTACTCCTAGTGTAGTAACATTATCTAAATTCCCCTTTAAAGCTAATATGAAAAGTTCTGAGACACTGGCAGTATTATTATTTGTAAGGACAACTATTTCATCAAATTTCAGTTTTCTTTCATCCTCTGAGTAGACTTTCTCAATCCCATCTGAAGAATTCAGTCTATATATGATCTTGCCCTTTTTTAATAAAAGGTCAACTATCTTTTTCATATCTGTAAAGTTACCCCCAGAATTATCCCTTAAATCTATTATTAAATTTTTGTGTGTCTTTAATTCATCCATATGGGAATAAAATTTTTCATACGTTATCCCATCATAAAATGCCTGTATATTAATATAGTAAATTTCTTTGTTTATTTCTCTACCTATTAATTCATTTGCCCTTTTTTCCCTCGTTTTTTTAAAATTATTCATCCACTTTTCTGTTTTAAACCCATTATATCTTTTCCATTTATCAGCTTCTAATTCACTTAAATCTTCTAATACCATGGTTATTATATAGTTTTCAAAATCTTTTTGTAAATCTCCTTTATAATCATCTCCTAATCTGCTCTTTAACACTTTTTTTATATTTTCCTTATTATAATAACTTGTTAAAATATCCTCTTTCATCACGAGTAATTTATCATTTCTAATGTGAAAGTATTCTTGTACTATTAAGAAAACAAAAGCAGTTACTATTCCCAATAAAACAATAAGAAAATTTTCAATTATTTTTCTTAATTTAGACTTATTTGCTTTTTTATTTTTTATCACATCTATCCCCCTAAACTTATTTCTTTGATATTTATTATAATAAATATCAAAGAAAAGAACAAATAAAATTAATGAATATTAAAAAGAGCCAGACCCATTAGTCTAGCTCATCTTCATATTTATTTTCACTAACTTTTTGTTCATCGGGAATGTCTTCTCTGTTATACCCTTCAAGCTGTCCCTTATAGTACCCTTCTGATATTTGTTCCACTTCTTCCACAATTCCTGGGTCCCTTTCATCATATACTCCCAAATCGTCTCCACCTGAGTAGGATTCATCATCTTTGACCTCGTTGTATCTAGCCACCGCCTGATAGCTATCTTCTCCATCAAATTCGACTGTATCTTCCTCAGAAATATCTTTAAAGCTTCTACCAAAGGGAAATCCTAAAGCCTCTTCTTCTAGAGGTCTATAGTCTATTTTTGTTTCCACAGGAGATTCATCTGTTACGCAATCTACACAGGTTTTTGCATGGGGTATTATCTCTAATCTTTCTTCTTTAATATCATTACCACATAGTTCACATTTTCCATAACTTCCATCTTTGATTTTATCTAAAGATATATCTATTTCACTTAATAAAGATTTATCAAAATTTTTAAGATTCATATTATGCTCTGCCATGAACATTTCTGCCCCTAAATCTGCAGAATGATTATCATACATTGACAATTCATCAAAGTATTCCGGCATAGAATCATTCATGTTTTTACTTAAATTTTTCATATTTTGTCTTAATTCTTTTTTTTCATTTAATAAAAGCTTTTTATAGTGATCTAACTTATTTTTATCCATATATATCCTCCTGAAAAGCAGCTTTTATTTGTGGATATATATTATTATTTACTGGGGACTTCTTTTTATGTATGTATAGTTTTATAAACTATTTTGTACTATTTTAACTATTTCTGCTATAAAATCTCCTATTAAAGGTAAATTTAACTCTATTATCTTTTGAAGTAAATATATAACGATTGCACCAAGCAACGTGAATCCCACTGCCATACCAAAACCTCTAGCTATTCCACTTATAAAATTTATATATAATAGCCTCCATTTATTATCCATCAAATCTACATACTGAGATATTTTTGATTTCTCTATTGAAATAGATAGTTCTTCTACCTTTTCTTCTAATTTATCCTTAGGTTTTCCCATTAAAATCCCCTTTCTTTAAATTATTACTATTAAAACTCTATATATACTATTACCCAAAGTCAACAGAATTAGTTGATGGATTTTAAATCCCAATAATATTTAAATAGTATAAAAACGACCTTAATTTGGCCGTTTTATATTAAAACTAAGTTTTATTATCTATAAAAAGACAACATTAAAAAGAAAAAAAACAGACTGTCCCTGTCATATTTTGCATTCCATATCTCCGTTAAAAGTAAAAAGAAGAATAATAAATAATCACTATTTTGCCTCTCAGACCTTTTTATCATTCACATCACTCCAACATAGTATTGTTATTATATACTATGTTAAAATATAAAATTAGTTACAAAAAGGATTTACTTTATCTGTAAACCCCTTTTTAAATAGCCTCTTCTTCTTTAAGATCACAAAGTTCCTCTAAAGAATCCAGCTGTGATTTAAGTAATGTCCTAAATCTAGTCTTAAATACCATCATATCTTTTCTTATATTTTCATATTCCTGTTTTATCTTAACCACTTCATTATCTGCACCTTCTATTATTCTTCTAGCCTTTTCTTCAGCTTCACTTATAATCATTTGTGACTTCTTTTTTGCACTGGCATTTACTTCATCAGCTGTATTTTGAGCCATTACCAAAGTATCCTGTAGGGTTTTTTCTATATCATTATAATGCTCCAACTGCTCCTTTAGCATTTTAACCCTTTCCTTTAGTTCTTTGTTTTCTTTATATATTTTTTCATAATCAACAATAACTTCATCTAAGAACCCATCTACGTCCCCTTTCTTATACCCTCCTATACCAGTACTAAATTCTTTATTTTCAATATCAAGTGGTGTTATCATATTCTCCCCCCTGTCATTTAAGAATTTTTACTATTATTCTTATTCTATCCTTTCTAGTGCGACCTAAAACCTTATCAAGCTTAAATCTACCAAATCCTTTTACAGAGATGAGATCCCCTTCATTGACTTCTTGGGATACCTTGTTTATAGGTTCCCAGTTTACTTTAACCCTATCTCCATTTATATATTTTTGACTATCAGACCTAGAAATATTAATAGATCCGCTAATTAATCCATCTAATCTTAAAGATGAAATCGTTGTGGAGATTTCTTTAAAATTTTCCTTTCCTTTATGTACTTGATCCAAAGGAATTTTAATGATATTAACCCTTTCTTTTCCTACTTTATCTAAGTTATAAATTAAATAATCAATTATATCTTCCATTAAGACAATTTGTGCATAATCTTCATGTACTATTATATCCCCAATTTTTTCTCTTTTTATACCTAGTCCCATTACTGAACCTAAATAGTCCCTGTGACTAACAGTATGAAACTTAAAATTGCCATTTATTTGTATTGCACCCACAGAACTTTCTATAAACCCTTTTTCATAATAACTGGGATAAATTATTATGGACTTTCTCTCCCCTTGGTCATATCCACCTTCTTCGTGATAAGAAATATCAACGAACCTATTTAAAAAAGAATAGGATAACCTCCTTTGATATGGGTTTAGAAAGTCGGTAGTTTCAGTACTATGATATTTTAAAACCTTTTCAATTTTATCTAATACTTTTTTCATTGTGATTATCTGTTCAGTATCATTTATATGCTCTAAATATTGATTCTTATCTTGTATCATATTTTACCACCAAAACAATAATCTTATTAATATACGGGAGATTAAATTTAAAGCTAATATCGCCAATAATGGTGATAAATCAATCATACCTGTATTTATGTTTAATTTTTCTATTAACTTTCTAAAAGGAGATAGTATTGGTTCTGTTAATTGATATATTATACCAAATCTTTGGTTATACATCCCGCCTCCTATAAATGATAGTATTATCCTTGCAAAAATTAATAATTCAACTATTCTTACGAATACATTGATTGATCTATATATTAAAAATGTTATAGTCATTAAATCCACCTCATAATCTATTTATACCAAGAGAATAACCCTTTAGATTTTATTTCTTGCTTTATTTTTGAGTCTATTTCTACATTTTCTGGTGCAAGAATAAATATATCCTTGTCTACTTTTTGTATATTTCCCTCTAATGAATATAAAGCTCCATTTATAAAATCAAACACCTGTCTTTTTATATCACTATCTAGCTCCCCTAGATTAATTACTACAGGCTTCTTAACCTTTAAATCATCCACAACACTAGGGGCTTCATCATATTTTGTTGGCTGGTGTATCGACATCTTTATATTTTTGTTGGTATGTATATTAACCACCTTATTATTCAGCTTACTTGGAGAGTGGAAGTTTAGTGGTTTTTCCATATCCTCCTCTTGCTCCTCCTCTTCCTCTATATACTCATCATCTAAATCATCAATTCCAATTATATACTTAAATTTATCAAATAATTTGTTTGCACTATTACCCATATAAATCCCTCCTAATAATTTCTTTTACCGAAAATACCTGTACCTACCCTAACAATATTTGCTCCTTCTTCAACAGCTATTTCATAATCATTTGTCATACCCATTGATAAATAATTCATATCCACATTTTCATAATTTTTATTTTTTATATTCTCAGATAACTTTTTTAAATCTCTAAACACATATCTAATATCTTCTGGATCTTCTGCATAGGGCGCCATGGTCATTAGCCCTTTAATTTTTATGTTATCATAATCTAAAATTGATTCGATAAAAGGAATAGTCTCTTCCAATTTTAAACCATACTTAGATTCTTCTTCAGCAACATTTACTTGAATTAAAGCATTTACTATTTTATTATTTTTTTTAGCTCTTTTATTTAATTCCTTAGCCAAAGACTTTCTATCTAAAGAATGAACTAAATCTACTTTATCTATAATATATTTTACCTTATTACTTTGAAGATGTCCTATCATATGCCACTTAACATCTTTTTCAATTTGATCATATTTTCTTTGTATCTCCTGTACTTTATTTTCTCCTATATGTTCTATGTCTAGTTTTAAAGCTTCATTAATTATATCTGTATCTACAGTCTTAGTTACAGCCACTAATGTTATGTCTTCTGGTGATCTTCCAACTTTTTTTGCTGCATTGCTTATATTTTCTTTTATCTTTTGTAAGTTACATTCTAAATCCATGTTTACAAGTCCTCCTATCTTTATTAATTTATTAATTGACCCTCTTTTATTCTTGATGTGTTTAAAAATACTTCATCATACATTGATAAAGTACGCTTCTTTTCATTTTTACCATTTATATTTATTTCTATAATATTATACATATTCCCTTTGTCCACTATAGCATATTTATCATCTTTGCCCAATATTTTAACTGGTCTAAATTTGATTATTCCAGATATATCCTTTATATAAACCCCCTTTAGACCATCTTTCTCTATTATAGATTTTAGAGGAATTTTTAATCCTTTATAACTATTATTTATAATGGTAACATCCACATATCTCTTTTCATATATTTTATATAAATATTTTTTCAATTTTAAAACTAATATTGAATCTGGGTCTCCATTACTAATCTTAACAACTCTAGCAGTTAATGTGTCATCAATTCCATTTATTCTAATATCTAAAAAATCATTTTCTTTTAGGTTTAATATATTCTCTTTTTTTACTTTTATTGCAATATACCATTTAAAATTATCTATGATCTTAAAAATTGGCTGATTAACTTTTATTATGTCATTATTCACAATTTCTTTATTCTCTTTTTCTAACACATCAAAACTATCTAATCTAAAATCATTAATTTTCCCTATAGAGTATAGTTCTTCTAGTCCATCAATTTTATAACTAACAATTCCCGCTATATTAGAATAGTAATTTACAACAGAGTTTTTTAATATGTTTTGAAGTTCCTTCCTTCTATTTGTCAACTTCTCTATATTAGATTTAGTGTATCCATTTTTTCCAGTTAACTTGCTATTTTTAGAAAGTCTTTTTTTTAGTTGTTCTTTCAAATTTTTTACTTTATCATAGTTTCCATTATCCACTTCTTTTTTTATTTCCTCTTTTAGTTTTTCAATATAGGCTTCGTTTTTCTCAATATCATTTTCAAAAATAGAAGATGATATACTATTACTATTTAAATCATTTAGCTGTTTATCAATATTATTTAATTCTTCCTTTAGCTTTTCATTAACACTATCTGTAAATATCTGTGCTACTTTACTTCCCGAAGATATTCTATCCCCTTCAGATGCTATTAATGTAATACTGCCGGGATTTTGGGCCTTAAATACCTTCTCATCTTTAATTAAAATTCCCTTAGCTTCACTGGTTATCTCTAATATATCTTCCTTAACTGTTACAGTTTTTGAGTTATTAGCATAAAGAGTGGGTATTATGCGGAAAATAAGATATACGGTAACGACAATTATAAGAATTATTCTTCTCTTCTTTCTCTTTTCTCTTCTTTTTTTTCTCTCCTCTATTGACATCTTATCACCACCACACACCTTTAGTATATACTTCTTCATTTATTATAAATTTCCTTCTTATTATCTATATAAAATAAATAATAGTTCAATCTTAGGAATAACGACCTAAAATTAAACTATTGACAAAAGAACTATACAAATAAATTGGACTTAATTCATATACAATTTAATTCTGTCTATTATATCATCTAATAAAATCGAACCCCTTAGTAAAATAAAATCTATCATTAAATTTTTTTAAAAAATTTACCATATTTGCTTATTATTTTAAATCTTTTTACATTTTTAACATTGAACCTTTCAACACTATCCTTATGGGTAACTAATAAAATCGAATTATCCTTTTTCTTAGCACCAATAACTATTCCCTCTAATTTTTCCTCATTATTTAAAACAAATCTAACTTCATCTCCAGATTTTATATGTTTTCCCCCTAAAAGAAAAGCTTTAGTTTCCGCCTCTTTTAAATAATTTTCTGTAACGGCTTTTTTATTTATTACTATCATGTTTTTCTTTAAGTATAATTTTTCTTTTATAACAACAAATATATACCCTATTAAGCTTACTATTAAAAGCATAATAGGTATACTTATAATTTCACTAAACATTTTATCACAACCCTCACATTATAGATATGACCCATTATATATCAAAGTATAACATAAATTTAGATAATAATAAATATATTATAGGGCCCTATAATATATTTATTATTGTCTATTATTATTTTATTTTAAAACAATAAATTCCTTTACAAATTATTTTAATTAATATATAATGTTATTGTTGTCGGGATGTGGCGCAGTTTGGTAGCGCACAAGTCTGGGGGACTTGGGGCCGCTGGTTCAAGTCCAGTCATCCCGACCATTTTTTTATGTGCCGAGCACATAAAGTGCAGAGTAAAAAACGAGAAGGCTAAAGCCTTCTCGTTTTTTATGTCTTTCCCTGTACTCTGCACTTTGCTCTCTGCACATTTTCTTCACATCCTGAACTTTTTTAGAAGTTCTAAAACTCCAATTTTCCTAAATAATAATGCAAATGATACTTCCTCCGCCTTCATTTACAATACGTTGTAATGTTCTTTGCATCTTGTATCTAGCATCCTCGGGCATCATATTTAATTTGCTTTGTAATTGTTCTGAAACAACATCATTTAATGACTTTCCAAACATATTTGATTCCCATATTTTTGATGGGTCGCTTTCAAACTGATCTAAGAAATATTTAGCCAATTCTTCACTTTGTTTTTCTGTTCCTATTAAAGGAGATACCTCTGTTGTTATATCGGTCCTAATGATATGAAGACTAGGAGCATTGGCCCTTAATTTCACTCCAAATCTATTTCCTTGCTTAAATATTTCTGGTTCTGCTAGTTCTAATTCCTCTAGGCTTGGAGGAACCACTCCATATCCAGTTTCTCTCACCTCTACTAAAGCATTGGCAACTTTATCATATTCCTTCTTTGCCTGGGATAATTTCGTTATTAATCCTAATATTTGATAATCTCCATCTATTTCGTATCCTGTTAATTCCCCTAACACATCATAAAATAACTTACTATCTACATCAATTTCTAAATCAGCTACCCCTTCACCTAAGTTTATCTCTTTTGTATTTGCATCATTAACTATATCTAATTCTTTAAAATGTTTCGGAATATTTTCTATCTCACTTAACCTCTGAAGGTTTCCTGTAACCTCTTTTACTGAATTTAATATTTCTTTCCTAATCCAATGTTCATTGTATAAACCATCTACCCATCCTGGGAGATTAAAGTTTATTTCTTTTACTGGGAATTCCAATAGTACCTTTTCTAATATCATGTTTATATCGTCCATGTCCATCTTCATACAATCCACACTAACAACAGGCACCCCATATTTTTCTTCTAGGTTTTCCTTTAATGCTACAGTACTATCTAATTCAGGATTTTTAGAATTTAGTAAAATAACAAAGGGCTTTTCTAGTTCCCTTAACTCTCCTATAACCCTCTCTTCAGCATTTATGTAGTTTGCCCTTTCTATATCTGTTATAGAGCCGTCGGTTGTAACTACTATACCAATTGTAGAGTGGTCGTTTATCACTTTTTTTGTTCCTATTTCAGCCGCTTCTTCAAAGGGTATCTCCTTTTCATACCAAGGGGTGCTGACCATCCTAGGCATATTATCTTCTTCATGACCTAAAGCTCCATTAACAAGGTAACCAACACAATCCACCATTCGCACTTTAAAGTTAACATTTTCCTTAATTGTTAAGTCCACCGCTGAATTTGGCACAAATTTAGGTTCTGTAGTCATTATAGTTTTTCCTGCACCACTTAATGGTAGCTCATCATTCGCCCTTTCCTTTTCATACTTATTATCAATATTAGGAAGTACTAACAGTTCCATAAATCTCTTTATAAATGTTGACTTTCCAGTTCTAACTGGACCTACTACTCCTACATAAATGTCTCCATCTGTTCTTTCTGAAATATCCTTGTATATATTAAACTTATCCATTTCTTCCCCTCCTTTATATAATAATGGATAATAATACTGACTAATAAAATCTATACTTCCATCAATATAAATATATGACTAAATACTAAGATTATGACATCTCAAATAAAAAAAAGACATACATTTGTATGTCTCAAACCTAATTAAAAAACTAAGGACATACGTTTGTATGTCCTTTACCAATCAAAATCTTCAGTTTCAATAATATCCTCTATCTCATGGGTCTTATCCCTTAACATCAAATTCACAACAGAATTTTTAACATCTGATCCTTTATATAGTACATTATATATTTCCTCTGTAATGGGCATCTTAACCCCATATTTTAATGATAAGTTATAAGCTGCTTTATTAGTCTTCACTCCCTCTACAACCATACCTATTGAGTCTACAGCCTCTTTTAGGCTCATACCCTCACCAATCTTTATTCCGGCCCTTCTATTTCTACTATGCATGCTGGTACATGTAACTATTAGATCTCCTATTCCAGACAAACCCGCAAATGTCATCTTTTTTGCACCCATTTTTTCTCCAAGTCTTGCTATTTCAATTATCCCTCTATTCATTAATGCTGCCTTTGTATTATCCCCGTATCCAAGACCATCTGATATTCCTGCTCCCAATGCTATAATATTTTTAAGGGCTCCTCCAAGTTCAACTCCAGTAACATCTGGATTTGTATATACTCTAAACTTAGGACTCATAAATACATCTTGTATGTACTTTGCAACTTTCTTTTCTTTAGAAGCAGCAACCACTGTAGTTGGCATATCTTTTCCCACTTCCTCTGCATGGGATGGTCCCGATAAGACAGTATATTTTACCCTTGGAAGTTCCTCTTTCACAACATCAGAGATCTTCAACAATGTATCATTTTCAATCCCCTTAGCCACATTAACAATCAATTGATCATCTTTTATTTTACCCTTAACTTTCTTTATTGTTTCCCTTACTCCATGGGATGGTACAGAAAAGACAATAACCTTCTTGCCACTAATAGCTTTCTCTATATCATTTGTGGCTTTTACATTATTAGGTAACACTATTCCCGGAAGATATTTTATATTTTCCCTTGTATAATTTATTTCCTCACATTGTTTTCTATTCCTCAACCACATATCAACACTATATCCTTTTTTGCCTAATAAAATAGCTAAGGCTGTACCCCA
Organism: Dethiothermospora halolimnae; assembly: GCF_037577855.1. NCBI lineage: Bacteria > Bacillati > Bacillota > Tissierellia > Tissierellales > Thermohalobacteraceae > Dethiothermospora > Dethiothermospora halolimnae. The sequence goes on from NZ_JBAKFX010000002.1 coordinate 12,136, forward strand.
GCTACCTCCTCCTATTACAGCTATACTATCATTCATTACTTCACCCCCACAAATTTATCAAGCCTTTTCTCCTAATTTTGATTCTTGTCCATTTAATAATCTTACTATATTACCCCTATGTCTTAATAAGGCCATAAATGATAATATTATTGTAAATACTATCATCTTAGTATTAAAAGGTCGTACTACAATGAGTGTTGCTATAGGAAGAACTGACATCCCAATTACTGAGCCTAGGGATACATATTTAGTCTTTATTATAAATATTATCCCCACTGCAACAGATATAATAGCTACTAAATAATTAATCATCATAACCACAGCTATAGTAGTAGCTATACCCTTTCCTCCTTTAAACTTAAAAACTATAGGCCAATTATGGCCAACTACAACCATAATGCCCGATAATAGTTGTCCATCATATCCTAATATCATATTTCCAATTATTACTGCTAAAACTCCCTTTAAAACATCAAATGCAAATGTTAATGCTGCTATTTTCCCTCCAAAAACCCTTAGGGCATTGGTAGCGCCCGCATTACCACTTCCATATTTTCTAATATCCTTATTTTTAAGGTATTTTCCCATTATATAGCCTGATGAAAAATTTCCTAGAAAATACCCAATTACAATAACTGCTAAAACATCTAGCAAATTATTCCCCCCTCTCTCTGAATTCAAATTGAATAGGTGTTCCTTCAAATCCAAAGGTTTTTCTAATTTGATTTTCTAAGTATCTTGCATATGAGAAATGCATAAGTTCCTCATCATTTATAAACAAAACAAATTTTGGGGGCTTAACTGCCACTTGAGTTCCATAAAAGATCTTTAGTCTCCTACCTTTATCTGAAGGAGGTTGATTCATTAGTGTAGCTTCCCCAATTATGTCATTTAAGACTCCTGTAGCTATTCTTCTTGAATGATTCTCTGATACTAATGTTATCAAATCAAAAATTTTGCTTACCCGTTGACCTGTTTTGGCTGAAATAAATAAAATAGGTGCATATAATAAGAAACTTAAGTTATTTCTTATATCTTTTTCAAATTCCCTATAGGTCTTATTATCCTTATCTACTAAATCCCATTTATTAACTGCTATTATAATTCCTTTTCCATTATCATGGGCATATCCAATGATTTTTTTATCCTGTTCTGTTACACCCTCTGTTGCATCTATGATTAATATACATATATCTGCCCTCTCAACTGCAGTAAATGATCTAATAACACTATATCTTTCTATATTCTCTGTTACCTTTCTTTTTCTTCTAATACCTGCAGTATCTATAAAGACATATTTATCATCACCTCGGGTAAAGGGAGTGTCTATGGCATCCCTTGTGGTTCCCGGTATATCACTAACTATTACCCTTTCTTCACCTAATATTTTGTTTATAAATGATGACTTTCCAGCATTTGGTTTACCTATCACGGCAACCTTTATTACTTCATCATCATATTCTGTATCCTTCTTATCTGGAAATCTTGCTATTACTTCATCTAATAAATCACCTAATCCAAGTTTTTGGCCTGCAGATATTACTATTGGATCCCCCAATCCCAGTTCATAAAATTCATATATTGTATCGGGAGTTTTAGGAGTATCGACTTTATTGCAAACTAATAAAACTTCTTTTCCAGATTTTCTTAGCATATTAGATATTTCTCTATCTGCTGATGTTATCCCTTCTCTTCCATCTACCATAAATAGAATTACGTCTGCTGTTTCTATTGCAATATCAGCTTGTCTTCTCATTTGACTTAAGATTATATCCTTAGTATCTGGTTCTATCCCTCCAGTATCAATTAGAGTAAAATATTTATTTAACCATTCTCCCTCTGCATATATTCTATCTCTAGTTACTCCTGGTTTATCTTCTACTATTGAAATTCTACTACCTGCTATTTTATTAAATAGTGTAGACTTTCCTACATTTGGTCTTCCTACTATAGCCACCACTGGTCTTCCCATTTATATCACCTCTAATTATTATTAAAAATATTTACAAAAGATTTTCCATCTACATCGGATATAATAATCTTTGTATTTAATTTTTTTTCCAAATCTTTAACTGTTAAGTCATCTAATAGTATATTTTCATTGCTCTTTAACATTGACCTAGGAATAATTACTCCATCATATTCATGGCAATCTCCCAGTTGATCAACTATATCAGTACCTGTTACAAGTCCCGATACGGTTATAGTTTCCCCAAAGTAATTATTTGTTATTGCTACAACTTTCAATCTTAGTCCTTCGATTCTTTCTGATATTTTTTTAGTAATTTTATTCATGAAATCATAGGCTAATGTTCCTGTAACTAACAAATAACTATTATTATTTACTCTACCTTCATCAACTGTTGCTAATTCTTTATCAACTTCATCATTAAAAACCCTTATTAAGCCAACCCCATTTTCAATTTGAGGAAAGCCTTCATATTCATCAGACTTAGGTATCTCTTGCCCTGATAATACAAAGAATTCATCGGAAGCAAATATAAATCTAATATTCTTTTCTTTTAAATAATATTCCTGTTTTTCTTCAACAATCTTTATAACATTCTTGGCACTTTCTTTATCATAACAGCTAACCTTGGATAATCCCTCTCTAAATTTAGTAATCCCTATAGGAACTACTGCTGTGCTTTTTATATTAGGGTATAAATCAAATAAATCATCTAAGGTCCTTTTAAGATGTTCCCCATCATTAACCCCTGGTACCAATACTATTTGACAGTTCATTTCTATACCGGCTTCGCTGAACTTTTTTAAAATTCCATATATTTTTCCAGCATTTTTATTTCTTAGCATTTTTACCCTAAGGTCAGGCTCTGTGGTATGAACGGAAATATTAATTGGACTTAGTCTATACCTAACAATCCTATTGATTTCGTCATCGCTCATGTTAGTAAGGGTTACAAAGTTTCCCTGTAAAAAAGAAAGTCTAGAATCATCATCTTTAAAATATAGTGTTTCTCTCATTCCCTTAGGTAATTGATCTATAAAACAAAACATACATTTATTTTTACAGCTCCTTGCCTTATCTATCAGTGGATTTGTAAAAACAATCCCTATATCTTCACTATACTCCTTTTCAATTTCTAATTCCCATATTTCTTCATTTCTCTTTTCTATTTCCACAACTATGTATTCATCTGCTATTAAATATTTATAGTCAATTATATCCTTAACCTTTTCTCCATTAATCGATAACAGTATATCTCCAGTCTCAACTCCTAATTCCTCTGCAATACTGTTTTTTTCTATATTCTGTATGATATTTCTATTTTCATTAATATTATTTAGTTCCATTAAAATCCCCTCTACATATAATCTAATATTAGTACTAGGTCATAACTCTATATTATAAAAAATTTAGATAAAATTCAACTAGACTATAATATCAATTAATCAACTTTATTTCAATCTATTTTAAAATTATATATATATTATAACATACCACTTAAATAAATGTGGCCTAAAAGCATGGCCACATTTATTTAAATTGTAAATTTTAAATTCTAAATTAAAAACAAAGTATATAAAGCAGGAAAATGTAGTTAATGCTTTATAATAACGTAGCATCCGTTCTCTAAATCATGTACCATTCCCAATGTTACCTTTGATAATAACAGTGCTATTCTTTCCTTTTCTTCTTCATCTTTGGCATAAAAAATTGGTGCACCTTCACTAGATACAGCTTCTCTATTTGTTGTTATAACAGCAAGTATAGTATCTTTTAATCCTGTATCCAAAATACCACTCCTTAATCTGCAGCTTTTCTTCCAATTTTAGAATCCAATGGCTTTCTTTTAGAACTTTCTAATACAATAGTATCTTCTACCGCCTTAACTAAACATTCCACATCTGGTTCCATAGTTACTATTGCCATGACTACTCTACCGGTATGGGGATCTCTCCTTGCTATAGGTGTAAAATCCGGTTCATCTACATCTTTTCTTATGCCCAGTAACGTTGAAGCATTATGTTGTATAGCCTGTCTTTGGCCTACATTAGCTAAAGTTGCAACAGCATTTTCGTCCTTTGGTTCTATCTCAATAGCAATACCCTTTTCCATATAAATATCTTTAGATGCCTTAAGACCTACATTCATTATGATTACATCATTTACTACCAGTAGACTTCCTTTAAATGTTATGGTTGCAGGTCTAACTTTAGCAATCTCACTAATGGTTTGTCTAGATATTGCACTATTGAAAAAGACTATTGCCAGTATTCCAATTATTGAAGCTATAATTATGGCATACATCTTAGAGACATCAAAGGATACTAAAAGAAAAATTATTATACTAACTATTAAAGAGGATAGCATGGTTACGTAGTTTCTAGCCTCAAATGCCTTGGCTATATCTTCAATATATGCGGTTCCCCTAGGTATTAATTCAGTTGGTTCTATGTTATCAAGACTTTGTCTTTCCATGCTCCTTACATCTCTAAATTGTTGAGCTGCTAAAGCTAAAAATGTAACTGCTGAAAACTCTTCTGCTACTAAAGCAGGCACAGCTACTGAACCCAAGCTTGCAGCTATCAACCCTAAAGTTATATGGGAAAATACCCCTTGTGGATAGCTAGGATATTGTCTATAATCTGTTTTAAGCATAGAAACCCTTGATAATATTCCTATAATTATTGAAGGAATTATTATGTAACTATAGTTAATCATTAAATCACCTACGATTATTAAATATCTAACTGCTGACTATATTATATTTCCCACATATATATCAATATATACAAAAAAGCAGTCAAAACTGACTGCTTTTTCTAATTAAAGTTATATTTACTTTTTAAATAATGTAGTCACAATACTCTGCACCTTACACCCTGCACATAATAGAATGTTCCATAAGGTACATTTCTATAACTTCATTCATTTTCTATATAAAGTCCTTATTACTCATACAGTGGAAATTTATCACAAAGAGTTTTAACTTTAGCTTTAACCATATCTCTATCCTTAGATTCATCAAGGGCTAAAGCAATTATTTCAGCTATTTCCTTCATATCTTCTTCCTTCATTCCTCTAGTTGTTACCGCAGGAGTACCTATCCTAAGTCCACTTGTTACGAAGGGACTTTCAGGGTCATATGGAATTGTATTTTTATTTGTTGTTACACCCACTTCATCTAAAAGAGCCTCTGCTTTTTTACCTGTTAATCCTTTATTTCTTAAATCTAATAATACAAGATGGTTATCAGTACCACCTGACACTAAATTAAAGTCATTATCCATTAATCCCTCTGCTAAGGCCTGAGCATTATTAACTACTTGTTGTTGATAATGTTTAAAGTCATCTTCCAGTGCCTCTTTGAAGCTAACTGCTTTAGCTGCTATCACATGCATAAGAGGTCCACCTTGTAATCCAGGGAATATAGCTTTATCAACTTTTTTAGCATGTTCTTTTTTACAAAGTATCGCGCCTCCCCTTGGTCCCCTTAATGTTTTATGGGTAGTTGTAGTAACAAAATCAGCATACTCTACAGGATTTTGATGTAAACCTGCAGCAACTAGACCAGCAATATGTGCCATATCAACCATTAGATACGCACCAACTTCATCTGCAATCTCCCTAAACTTTTTAAAATCTATCTTTCTAGGATATGCACTGGCACCTGCAACTATTAGCTTAGGTTTCTCTTCTTTGGCTATTTTCATAACTTCTTCATAGTCTATAGTGTTACTTTCTTTACTTACACCATAATCTACAAAATCAAAATATGTACCGGAAATATTTACTGGACTTCCATGGGTTAAGTGTCCACCATGGGAAAGATTCATGCCTAACACCTTATCTCCTGGATCTAATATAGCAAAATATACTCCTAAATTGGCATTTGCTCCAGAGTGAGGCTGTACATTAGCATGATCTGCATCGAATAATTTTTTTAGTCTTTCCCTAGCTAAATCTTCAGCTATATCTACATATTCACAGCCGCCATAATAACGTTTCCCCGGATAACCCTCGGCATATTTATTTGTTAATTGACTTCCCATAGCCTCCATAACTTGTTTAGTAACAAAGTTTTCAGATGCTATTAGTTCAATTTTATTCCTTTGTCTACCAATTTCTTTTTTCACAACATCCATAATTTCTGGGTCAAAAGACTCTAGATTATTATAATTCATATTTAAAACTCCTTTCTTTAGTAAATATTAATATTAACCATAGGATATAATGATACATTATGTTATCATGTATATAATATACCCAAAAATATGTTTCTTACAATGTCCATTATATAAACTTTTATTATAATTTACAACTTTTTTGTTATTTATATATTTTTGTCGATACAGACAATATATTTATATATGAGGAGGTGTCCACTTTGTCAGTAAAAAAAGAAGTTAAAGAGTTATTGGTTATGTCCCTATTGGCTGGAAGAATTATGCTAAAAAATGGAGCAGAAACATTTAGAGTGGAAGATACTATAATTAGACTTTGTAAATCAAGATTTAATATAAAATATGCAGAGGCATTTGTGACTCCTACAGGTATATTTCTCTCTGTTGAGTATGAAGATGATATAATATCTTATATTTACAGAATAACCACTATTAAATTTGATTTAAATAAGATTGCACTGGTAAATGATTTTTCAAGAAAATTTGTTAACTCTAATATGCCTATAAAAGATGGACATCGTATTTTAAAAGATATTGATAAGTCTAAAACCTATTCTACTGGTATGAAATTAATCTTTGGAGGTATTGCCGGTGGCTTCTTTTCATTGCTATTTGGGGGACAGTTTTTCGATTTATTAGGTGCATTTATAATAAGTGTTGCTGTAGTTTTTTTAACTGATTACTTAAGTAAAGCTAATGTATACTTCTTTTTAAGAAATATATTAGGAGGAATATTGGTCACAATACTGTCTATAATTTTTTCTAAGCTAGTAATGCAATCTGATATGAATAAATTAATTATAGGAGCCATTATGCCCCTAGTACCGGGAGTAGCAATAACAAATGCAATTAGAGATTCCATCTCCGGTGATTTTCTATCGGGAATGTCTAGAGGACTTGAAGCATTAATTATAGCCTTTTCCATTGCTTTTGGAGTAGGTATAACTCTACGAATATACTTTACATATTTTGGAGGTTTTTAGTATGTTTTTTCTTAGTCAGTCAATATATGCCTTTTTATCTACAATAGGTTTTGCAGTACTTTTCAATATTCCCAAAGGTTCAATTATAAAATCTGGCTTTATAGGAGGAATAGGTTGGTTTGTATTTTTAGGAGTTGATAGTCTATCAGACTCTAAAATGGCAGGAGCCTTTTTTGCCGCTGTAACAGTGGGAGTTTTAGGAGAGTTTTTTGCTAGATTTTTTAAAAAACCAGCAACAGTATTTATAATTCCAGGTATAATACCTTTAGTTCCGGGAGCAGGTATGTATGATACTATGTTGGCTGTAATTGAAAAGAAATTTTTAACGGCTATAGACATAGGAGCTGAAACTATATTTATTGCACTATCAATAGCCAGCGGCATTGTGATATCATCATCTTTCAGTAGAATTCTAAAGAAAAGAAGAAGGAAGCTCCTTAAATAGGAACTTCCTTTATCTTATCAATAATGATATTAAGTTGTTTAATTGTTTGTGTACCTGAATACCTACTTAATTCCCTACCTTTTTTTAAAAAAACAATAGTAGGTATACTTACCACCTCAAACCCTTTAGACAGATCTCTATATTTATTATAATCCACTTTATATATATCAATATCTTTAACATCTATCTGTTTTAAACAACTTAAGGTTTCCATCGATGGCTTATACCAATGGGCATAAAACATTAATAAAACTAATTTATCTTTATTAAATATGTCTTCATCTAATGAATCTAAACATATATCTTTAATCATAATCCATTTCCTTCTCCCTTCTATAATGAAATTTATTTCTTATCTAAACTTTATTATAGATAGAAGGATTTTATGATTATTTCGTATATTTAATCATTGTATCTATTAACTCATCAATAGCCTTATCGTCCTTACTATTCTCTAAATATCCCTTTACACAATCTTTCATATGATTTTCTAAAATTAATCCTCCGACTTTGTTTAAAGCAGACCTAGAAGCAGCAACTTGAATTAGTATATCTCCACAATACTTTCCACTTTCAACCATCCTCTGTATTCCCTTTATCTGTCCTTCTATTCTTCTTAGTCTCTTGATAATAGCTTCAGTATTTTTTTCATTTTTATCCATATAGTTCCCTCCTTCTATGATCTTAATGGATTTTTAATAAACAATACTATATAAAAACAAGTTCCCAATATCAATGCTTGATTAAAGCCTAATTTCATTGAAATTATCAGTGCAAGGGTGGAGCTTACCACAGACATTATACTATTTATACCTTGAGCCAAGGGTACCCCATTTTCTGTTGTTATCTTTCTTATGCTTTCGATTCCTCTAGGAAATGGCATCCCTAAGAATAATCCCAATGGGAAAATTACTAATGAAACTATAAAAAACTTACTTATCATACTGGCATCGGAAAATGTATCAAATACAAATGGTAGTGCTAAATTAACTATAATATTTAATCCCACGATTATTAAGAATATATAATCCCTCTTTTTATTTATTCTATTAATAATTTTACTACTACTAATAAAACTACCTATACCACTACTCAATAATAGGGAAAATAAAATAAATGTAAAGGCTCTAGTTGTACTTCCTATAAATAGTATTGCCTTTTGTATAAGGGGCATTTCAACTAGCATAAACCCAAGTCCTATGGTTCCAAAGTATAGAGACACCTTTCTAAGACCTTTATTTTGAAAAACACTAAAAAATACTATTAACCCAGCAGATAATACACCTATTAATAGATATAATAATTTATCGGGTATACCTTTATCATAATCATAGAAAAAAGGATTATTATCTGTCGTAGGTTCTGCATTAAATTGAAATCTATTTACTAATTCATTATAACTAATACTTCCATTTGCAAATTGTTTATATATAGGAAGCTCTTCTTCTCCTGGCAAATGTATGATATCCCTATTTTGAACCTTAGCAAACTCTTTAACCTTATTTATTTCTTCGTCAGTAAATGAAGTGCTTTTATATATAACTATAGGCATATATATGCTTCCACCCCTAGCTTTGCTAAGTTCCTCCGAATAACTGTTTATTGCAACGAAGTGTTTAATTACATCCTCTTTATTCATTCCATCCTCTATAAATATTTCAATCATTGTGTTTAAAGACTTTATTAATTCCCTTACATCATTAAACACAAAGGTTAATTTTCCATCGTCATCAAGCTTTTTTAAATACTCTTTATATGCCTCTTTTGTGTATATATAGTTTTCTGATAACATAGCCGATGAATTATCAACTACATTGGAAAATACTTTCCCTAAATATATATGATCATATTTTTTATCGGTATTGCTAATATATTTACGACCATCTTCAATATAAAGATTTACATTTTTCAATCCATATATATCTCCATTGAAATCTTTATAATCATTTACTGCTTCTATTGTGGATGGGTTAATTTCAACTGCATCAATATCAACGGCATCTCCCAATAGAGATAATAAAATATCTTCTCCTCCCCCAGTTCCAATAAGTAATGATGATTTGTTACTTCCGAAACTAAAGGGGATATATTCAATCTTATCCTTTAAATATGACACTTCATCTAAATCACCATCATATTTCACCATTGGCGCACTGGCCCCACCATCGGTTATAATAGTTTTCCTATTTTCAGATCCATAATCAACAACGTCAGTCCGTGATATGGAATCCCACTTTGTATATTCTATTTCTACCTTACCATCAACCCTATCTTTCCAATACTTTATTGCGGTATTAGGACTACTTATATAGGCACTAAAGTTCTTTTGTACACTATTTATAAAATTATTATTAAAAGCTCCCAGTACTAACAACACTAATAATATAACAGGAATAACAATTATCTTTTTCAATTTAATCATATAGGCAAAAATAATAGTTCCTACTAAAGTAAGGGATGTAACTATAAAAAGTGTACCAATAAAACTAAAATTGTCCATAAAATATATAATAGCTATACTCCCAATGGAGGACCCTAAAAGATCTGCAAAATATAATTTATGACCAATTTGTTGAAACTCTTTAAAAATTAAAGATAATATTATACCTCCAAACACAAAGGGTATACTGGAAATCACCGCATAAAATATAAAACTATCTATATACGGAAGTTTATATATTATCATCATAACTATTAAATAAGAGAATGCTAATATAAAAGAGAAATTAAAAATAGATTTTAGTCTATTATCAAAAAATTTTGATTTTCTACTTAATAAAAATACAAGTATACTTCCTATACCTGAACCTAATATGGCAAGGGAAGTAACTAAAAATACAAAATGATAAGCTAATATAGTAGAAAATAGTCTAGTATTTAGTACTTCAAAAATAAACAATGATGAAGTTACAAAAAATAGTCCCACCAATATTAATATAGTCTTTTGCTTACTATTGTTCAAAAAACCACTCCCTATTTCTTTGTTAATATAACATGCCCATGAATTCAAAACTACTTTATTAATTGTTGTATGTAATCTTCCACTAATAGTGGAAGATATTCTATTACTCTATAAAATATCTTTATACTAACTGTCTAATATCCTAGTCATTTTAAATGCCGACTTGTTTTCTTTTTGGATTTTTTTATCTATTTTTCTTAAAACAAAAAATGATATAATCAATGCTATTAAGCCAGTTGAAAAACTTAAAATCTCATAACTAGCAAATCCTAAGGCTTTAAACCCATAGATTCCTATACCTATTCCTAGTATCATCAAGATTAATGGTATAGCATAAACTATATAAGCAGATTTAATAACATAAGAAGTTTCCATCTCTATTTCAACAAAATCTCCTTCTTTAGCATCTACTGTATTTTTTAAAGTCACCCTAGTGGCAGGTATATTACAACTACTTCCACAGGAAGCACACTTTTCCCCACAGGATGAAACTCTCCTAACATCCACTTGAGCTTTATCTCCATCTATTTTACTTACATATCCTATTTGCTCCATCATCCCACTCCTTTCTTATCTTTTTCACATATAAAATATTATATACCCTTACTAGGTATAATTTTCATAATAAAATCATAGCATAATTTTTATATACTATCAACAAAAGGTGCCAAAAAACATGGCACCCTTTTTTTAACTTTAAATTTTTCAATAACTATAAACCCTATATTATATGACACATGAATTCTTTTCTAACTATTATAATTGATAGTGGACAATTGACAGTTAAAGTTGATTTTACTCACTTCGTTCGTAAAATATTATATCACAAATCAGCTTCAGCTGATTTGTACCTTAACTGTCCACTGTCAATTGTCAATTCTCAACTGTAATAAGTATCCAAATTTTATTTCTCTACTTCCAATGTTTCTATACTAAGTTCTTTTAACTGTTCATCTGAAACTGTAGTTGGCGCTTCTGTCATTAGACAAGTTGCACTTTGAGTTTTAGGGAATGCTATTACGTCTCTGATATTATCGTTATCTGTAAGTAACATAACTAGCCTATCAAAGCCATATGCAATACCACCATGGGGTGGAACCCCATATTTAAAGGCTTCAAGTAAGAAACCAAACTTATTCCATGCTTCCTCCATTGTAAATCCTAGAGCTTTAAACATTCTTTCTTGGAGTTTGGAGTTGTTTATCCTTATACTTCCTCCACCTATTTCGTCTCCATTTATAACTATATCATATGCTTTAGCCCTAACTTTTTCAGGAGCAGTCTCTAAAAGCTCTATATCTTCATCTACAGGGTGGGTAAATGGATGATGTTTAGCGACATATCTTTCATTTTCCTCATCATATTCAAATAGTGGGAAGTTTGTAATCCAGACAAACTCATATTTATCTTTATCAATTATATCCAGTTGTTTTGCAACTTCTACCCTTAAGTGTCCCAGTGAATCATAAACCACCGATGTTTTATCTGCCACAAATAATAATAAGTCTCCAGCCTTTCCTTCCATTCTATCTATGATGCCATTTAGTTCCTTTTCAGATAGGAACTTAGCAATAGGTGATGAAATCTCATTCTCAGTAATCTTAATCCATGCTAGACCCTTTGCTCCATAGGTTTTTACAAATTTCTCTAACTTAGAGATTTTCTTTCTGCTAAATTCTTCTCCATATCCCTTTACATTTATTCCCCTTACACTTCCACCATTTTTTACTGTTCCACTAAATACCTTAAACTCACTATCCTCAACCACATCACTAACATTTTTAAGTTCAAATCCAAAACGTAGGTCCGGCTTATCTGATCCAAATCTATCCATAGCTTCACTATATTCCATTCTTTTAATAGGTAGTTCTACTTCTACACCCTTTAATTCTTTAAATATCTTATATATAAGTTTTTCATTTATTGATATTACGTCTTCAATATCAACAAATGACATTTCTATATCTACCTGAGTAAATTCAGGTTGTCTATTTGCTCTTAAGTCCTCATCCCTAAAACACCTTACTATCTGATAATATCTATCCATTCCTGAAACCATTAATAACTGCTTCATTAATTGAGGTGATTGGGGTAAAGCATAAAACTTACCTTTATTAACCCTACTTGGAACCAAATAATCCCTTGCTCCCTCAGGAGTAGGTTTTGCAAGCATTGGAGTTTCCACATCAACAAAGTTATTATTATCTAAGTATTCTCTTATTATTTTTCCTGCTTTGTGTCTCATTTTTAGACTTTTTTGCATAGAAGGCTTTCTTAAATCTAAATATCTATATTTCAATTTCATAGTCTCTGATACATCATCATTATCTTTAATATAAATAGGTGGCGTCTCTGCTTCATCAAGTATTTTTAGTTCACTAACAAACACCTCTATTTCTCCAGTAGGTAAATCTTTATTTATAGATTGTCTCTTATAAACTTCTCCCTTTACTGCTAACACATATTCACTTCTTATTTTTTCTGCTTTCTTAAATGCTTCCTCTGATATATCATTGTCAAATACAATTTGAACTATTCCAGTTGTATCCCTTAGGTCTGCAAAAACTAAGGATCCAAGATTTCTTCTTTTTTGCACCCATCCCATTAATATTACTTCTTCCTTTTCATTATCAATATTTAATTCTCCACACATATGTGTTCTTCTTAACTTGCCCATAGATTCTGCCATTTTACTACCTCCCTAATTTTACTTTTATTACTTCTATTAACTTACTTAAATTTATTTCACCTTGTTCTCCTGTCCTCATATTTTTAAGGGTAACCACATCATTATCAATCTCATCATCCCCAATAACTATTGTATAAGTAGAGTTTATCTTATCTGAATATTTAAATTGAGCCTTTATACTTCTTCCTAGGTGATCTTTATCAGCTGATATACCTTCGTTTCTTAAATCAAATAATATCTTAAATGCCTCTTTTTCTGCCTTTTCTCCTATTGTTACTATAAAAATGTCCAAGTCATCAGGCTTTGGTAACTCTATATTATGATTTTCAATAGTTAGTAGTAGTCTCTCTATTCCCATTCCAAATCCTATTCCCGGGGTAGAAGGACCCCCTATTTCTTCTACTAATCCATCATATCTTCCTCCACCACATACTGTACTTTGGGCTCCTATTTCCTTAGAAATAAATTCAAAAGCAGTTTTGGTATAATAATCTAGACCTCTAACTATCTTAGGATTCACTTTATATTCAACACCTGCGATATTAAGGTATTCTTTAACCTTATTAAAGTGCTCCTCACATTCACCGCATAAATGATCAACCATATAAGGTGGGTTTTCAATTAACTCTTTACAGGATTTTCTTTTACAATCCAGTATCCTCATGGGATTCTTTTCAAACCTAACTTTGCATGTATCACAAAGATCCTCTATTTTATCAGACAAATAATCTCTTAAAATCTTACTATATTCCTCTCTACATTTTGGACATCCTATGCTATTTATATTTAACTCTATATTCTCAAGTCCCAATCTATTAAAAAATACCGAAACTACACTTATTACTTCAGCATCTATTGAGGGCTTATCAGTACCAAATGCTTCTATTCCAAATTGATGAAATCCCCTTAGTCTTCCAGCTTGAGGTCTCTCATACCTAAAACAAGGGGTATTATAGAAAAGTTTTGTTGGTTGTGCATCCGCATATAGTTTATTCTCAATAAATGCCCTAACAACCGGCGCAGTTCCTTCTGGTTTTAAAGTTATGCTTCTATTACCTTTATCTTCGAAAGTATACATCTCTTTTTGCACCACATCCGTGGTCTCTCCTACTCCCCTTTTAAACAGTTCAGTATGTTCAAATACTGGAGTCCTTATTTCTTCATATCCAAAGTTTTTACAAACATCTGCAAAAACCTTCTCAACATATCTCCACTTATAGACTTCATCCTTTAGTACATCCTTAGTACCCTTAGGTCTTCTCGTTAGCATCTATTTACCTCCTCTTTTATTAATAAACAAAAACAAAACCTCTCATCACTGTCACTTGACAGGGACGAGAGGTTAATTCCCGCGGTACCACCCTATTTTGAATAATAGTATTCCACTTAATAGCCTTTAACGCTGGCCAACGTATAGATTTACTAAATTCAATCTATCTATTCCAAGGTGTCTTCATTAAATACTTATCATCGGATTTCCACCATCACCGACTCTCTATAGATAGTCAATTTAACTACTATTCCTCTTCATAATATTTACACATATCTTTACTTTATGATGTCATTAATTATACTTAAACTATTATATATTGTCAATAAAATTTATATTTTTATTTTTTCTTAATACCATCTCTTCTAGTCTATCTATATACATATTTATATCCTTAACATTGGGAACCCTTTCTAACCTATTGGTTTCGGGATAAAATATTTTGGAAACTCCTCCTGCCCCAGTAGCTATAATGGTCTCTTTTTCTTCCATTATTAACATATTATATATACATTCTTTGCCCCTTTTAGAATATCCGATGTTTTCAAAGTTCCCTAGTATTTGTTTTTGCCTATACATATAATAGGGTTCCATCATCATTTTTTTTGTCCCTAGACTTGTAACATTAAGCATCTTTTCTATGTTCTTTTGTTTTGCCAAGGAATACCCATCGATTTCATCCCTTAGTTTGGAAGCTTTTTTTATAGCTAGAGTATGTACTGTCAAATTATCTGGATTAAGTTTAATCATTTCATCCATAGTTCCCTCAATCTCTTCTACCCCTTCACCGGGTAGCCCCACTATCAAGTCCATGTTTATAGAATCGAATCCTATTTCCTTAGCCAAGTTATAGGCATTAACTACATCTTCAGAGTTGTGATCCCTACCTACCAACGATAAGGTATCATTACACATTGTTTGGGGATTAATACTTATACGGTCTACACCATTTTCCTTTAACATTAATAACATATCCTTAGTTATGGTATCGGGTCTTCCCCCTTCCACTGTAAACTCTTTTATTTTTTCCCTATCAAACACATCATATATTTTTTTTATAATTCTATTTAACTGATGGATTGGAAGGGCTGTGGGGGTTCCTCCACCTATATATACTGTATTAATGTTTCTACCTTTCATCATTTTTCCCACACTATCTATCTCATATAACAATGCATCTGTGTAATCTTCAACTAAATGTTTGACCCTATCAATAGGATTAGATGGAAAGGAACAGTATATACATCTAGTGGGACAAAAAGGGATACTAACATACAAACTAAACCGCTTACTATTTAAAGGATATATGTAGGGGCGTTCTTTTTTAGCAATATTAATTATCAAGTTTGCCTTATCATCATTAATTTTATATTTATTTGTTAGTATGTCTTTAATTACAGTATATTCTTCCCCTCTATCATATAAATCATGTACTATTTTAGTAGGTCTTATTCCAGTAAGTATTCCCCATGGTACTTTAATATTTGTTATATCACTTAAAACTTTATATAAACTAGATTTAATAGCAATCTTTATTTTCTTCTTCCTATTGTTTTCTTTTATATCAATTAAATTAATATCATCTATATTATGTTCTAACATACACTGGCCATCTTTAATTATTTTAGTTAAAACCGAATTATCATTATTATATAGACAACTTTCAATCAAAAGACTTTGGTTTGTAACCAAAGTCTTTTGATCTAAAAAGTTGATTTTTTCTTTTGGATAGAAGAGTTTTATAAGCCCGCTAACTTCATATTTGAAATCATGTCCTAATAAATGTACAGATATCATAATATTTCTCCTTAATAATTTTTTCTTAAATCATCAGATAACTTTGTAACATATGACTTAGGAACTCCAAGTTCGTTGGATATTTCCTCTGTACTAAGCCCCATTTCATTCATTTTTACAAAATCATGGAAATCTACATCCTTAAATTTATGACTGTTTTTATTAGTTATAAAACTAAATATTGTACTTTTCAATTTAAAACCCTCCTAATAGCCTTTTTATTATTTTTCCATAAACTATTAAGAGTATACAAATATAGTTTTTATTTAATAAATTGATTAGATATTCTTTCTTTTCCTATAGTACTGTGGGGCCCATGTCCTGGGAAAACTTTCACATCATCATCATAAACCATTATTTTCTCATTTATTGATAAAATAATGTCTTCATACGAACCCCCATATAAATCAGTTCTTCCTATTGAGCCTGCAAATAATGTATCTCCTGTTATTATATTATCATCAATCTTTAGTGATATACTCCCCTTTGTATGTCCCGGTGTATGTATCACCATCATCTCAAGTTCACCAATATTAATTATATCTCCATCTTCAATCACATCATCAGGATTTAACTCTACATCTGGAATACTCATTTGACTTGAAAGATTTTTTTCAGCATCAATTAGCATCTCTTTATCCTCTTCATGGATAAGTATAGGAACTTCACTTTTCCTTTTAAGATGTATTAACCCACCTATATGATCTCCATGTCCATGGGTTAAGATTATATATTTTAAATCCAATCCCAGTTCTTCAAGTTTCTTTAATATTTCCTCATGTTCTCCACTGGGATCAATAACTGCAGCTTCCTTAGTTTTTTCACAACCAACTATATAACAATTGGCAGCATAAATTCCCAATGGTAATCTCTCTATAATCATAGCATCCATCCTTTCTAGAACTCTTTATTACTATCTAATAAAATAGTTACTGGTCCATCATTTACTAAATCAACTTCCATATGCTCTCCAAAAACCCCTGTTTCAATATTTATGCCACGATTTTCACATTCATCTATAAAGTCTTCATATAATTTTTCGGCTTTTCTAGAAGTTGCTGCCTTCATAAAGTTAGGACGTTTTCCCTTTCTAACATCTCCATATAAAGTAAACTGAGAAACTACCAATATTTCTTTTTCTATATCTACTACCGATAAATTCATTTTCTCATTCTCATCTTCGAATATTCTAAGTCCCGTTACTTTATCCACTATATATTTTAAATCCTTATCATCATCCTCTTCTTCAACTCCAAGTAACACCAATAGTCCTTTATTAATTTTTCCTACAACTCTATTGTCTACCCTGACACTAGACTTAGATACCCTTTGAACCACTGCTCTCACATAATCATCCCTTCTAAGTTGTAACTCTATACACATCAATGACACCATCAATTTCCTTTATCTTTTTCATTAATTGTGTTAATTGATCTATATCCTTAATTTCTAAGGTCATATTTATAATAGCAACCCTCTCTTTATTAGTTCTAGCATTTAATGATGTTACAGATAAATTTGATTGAACTAACAATTGGGTAACTTCTGTAAGTAATCCCGACCTATCAGTACCCTTTAACTGTATTTCAGCTAAATAAGATGTCTTCTTATCAGTATCCCAGTCCACATCTATAAATCTTCCATGGCCTTCCAATTCATTAATATTTGGACAATCTTTTCTATGAACTGAAACACCTCTACCCCTGGTTATATAACCTACTATATCGTCTCCAGGCACAGGGTTACAACACTTGGCAAATCTAACCTTAATATTATCTATACCTTTAATGGTTACTCCCTGTTTTAGTTTGTATTGTCTTTCATTTTTATTTACGGACCTTACAATGGGCTTTTCTTCTTCTTTCTTACTATAATACTCTTTATGGTATTCCTTAAGCTTCGGAACAACCTGAGAAAGGGTAATACTACCATATCCAAGGGCAGCATATAAATCATCTACCTCTTTAATACTTAACTTCCTACATATATTCTCAAGCCAATTTTCCTTTAATATTTCAGTAAGCTTATAGCCTTGTCTTTTTACTTCTTTTTCTAAGAGTTCTTTTCCTTTTACTATATTTTCATCCCGCTTTTCTTTTTTAAACCACTGTCTTATCTTAGTTTTAGCCTGACTACTCTTTACGACTTTGAGCCAATCTCTACTGGGACCATTACTGTGGGCCGACGTTAAAATCTCTACTATATTTCCATTTTTTAATTTATGATCTATTGGCACTATTCTACCGTTAACTTTCGCACCAACACAATTATTTCCCACTGCTGTATGAACCTTATAAGCAAAGTCTATAGGTGTAGATCCTGCTGGAAGATTAATTACCTCTCCCTTAGGGGTAAATACAAACACTTCATCGGTAAATACATCTATTTTTAATGATTCCATAAATTCATTTGGATCCTTCATATCTTTTTGCCATTCTAATATTTGTCGTAACCATGATAACTTACTATCGAAATCATCATTTTTAAGCTTTCCTTCTTTATATTTCCAATGGGCTGCAATTCCGTATTCAGCAATTCCATGCATATCCCAAGTCCTTATTTGTATCTCAAAGGGTTCCCCTTGGGGTCCAATAAGGGTAGTATGAAGGGACTGATACATATTAGCTTTAGGCATGGCTATATAATCCTTAAATCGCCCTGGTATAGGCTTCCACATTGTGTGTACAGCTCCAAGAACAGCATAACAATCCTTAACTGTATCAACAATAACCCTAACCGCTGTTAAATCAAAAATTTGCTCAAAGTTTTTATTTTGATAAACCATCTTTCTATATATACTATAAAAGCTCTTCGGTCTACCATTGATTTCACCTTCTAAGTCCATTTCATCAAGTTTATCCCTTAACATATTAATAATATAATTAATATATTCTTCCCGTTCTTTTCTCTTTTTAGAAACTTTATCCACTAAATCATAGTATCCCTCTGGATCTAGATATCTTAAGGACCTATCTTCTAATTCCCACTTTATCTTTGACATTCCTAATCTATGGGCAATTGGTGCATAAATTTCTAAAGTCTCTAATGCCTTTTCCTTTTTCTTTGCATCGGGCATATACTCCAATGTTCTTATATTATGGAGCCTGTCTGCTAACTTGATAATTATAACTCTTATATCCTTTGACATTGCTATAACCATTTTTCTTAGGTTCTCAGCTTGATTTTCTTGTTTGGTTCTATATTTTAGCTTTTTTAGTTTAGTTACTCCATCTACCAAATTTGCAATATCTGTACTAAACTCATTAGCTACATCATCAAAGGTTACATCTGTATCTTCTATAACATCATGTAATAGTCCAGCGGCAATTGTATCTAAGTCCATACTTAAATCAGCAAGTATCATAGCCACATTAAAGGGATGAATAAAAAATCTTTCTCCAGAATTTCTCATTTGTCCCTCATGGGCAGTTTCTGCAAAGTTATGGGCTTTTATTATTAAGTCTAGATTGCCTTTTGGATTATATTGTTCAATTCTTGATATTAGGTTCTGTAACAATTTTTCCACCTTCTTAACCAAGTCTATTAGCTTCTAAATATTTAATAACAGTATATCATATAATAATGTTTTCTCAACAATTTTATTGAAATTATAAATATATGCACCTATTTATAATTGCTAACAATCAAAATTATAATTAGTTTGGGGATTAGTAATCCCCAAACTAATTATAAGAAAAATACCCACATAAGTGGGATACTTTTTTTAGTACACAATTAAAGAATTAATATCATAATCTTTAAGTACATCTCTTCCTTTTAAAAATTCCAATTCAATCAAAAAACTTATTGCTACCACTTCTCCACCTAACTCCTCTATCATCTTAACTGTAGAATTTACTGTTCCCCCTGTAGCCAATAAATCATCTACTATAGCTACCCTCTGTCCTGGTTTAATACTATCCTTATGCATTTCTAAAGTATCTGTTCCATATTCCAATTCATACTCATATTTTATAGTTTCCCCTGGTAATTTCCCAGGTTTTCTTATAGGTACAAAACCTGCATTAATCTCGTATGCTAAGGGCGTCCCAACTAAAAATCCCCTTGCCTCAGGACCCACCACTATATCAATATCTTTTCCTTCTAAAGTTTTAGCCATCTCTTTTATACAATAGTTAAAAGCATCCTTATCTTTAAGTAAAGTGGTTATATCCCTAAATATAATTCCTTCCTTTGGAAAATCATAAATATCACGTATTTTACTTTTTAAATCCATACTATTTCCTCCTAATTATAATTAAATTGTTTCTTAAAAGATGTGGTGATTATATAACCGTTTTTAAGATATATATTATATCATATTATCAGTGTATATGTAAAAAACTCAGACATGGAATATTAGTTATTAATTTTTTCATTCTCATTATAACTGTCTTTTTCTATGTTTTTTTTATCACCTTTATCTGCTTTTTCACTATCCATAACAACATCATTAGTCAAACCAACATTATCTTCTAGCTCTTTATCCATATTATTATTTCTTAATTTCTCTATTATACTCTTCTGTTCCCTTATTTTCATAGTTAATTTTACTTGTCTAACTAAACCTAATATTGTAACAATAATCGCTCCTAATGCTGTGGAAACTAATATTACAATGGCTTGAGAAACTTGCTTTGTTGTGACTATAAAGTCAATATTTACTTCATTTCCATTTTTAATTGCAAAAACTGCTATTATTATTGCAAATATTAATGATAAAACAAATCCTACTTGCATAACAAACCCCCTATCTATTTTTTCTTCTTATGTTTATTAATATTGATAAAACTAACCCTATTCCTAAAATAGCACTACTAACATATCCCACTAATCCAAAAACTGATAGGCCCATTATTTTAGGACTATCATTGGTCTGTATAACTATTGATGACCCTACAACTAATGCTGAAACTAATAGACTTAGAGAAATTCTATTGGTCATTGTATTTATTTCTTTCTCAAGATGTTCAAATCCTTCTTGTTTCATCTTAATTTCCACTTTATTTTTTTCAATATTATCTAAAATATTATTTAATTTTGATGGTATATTAGATATCATATCTATACTATCCCAAGAATTTTTAAATAAATTGTCCATAATATTTTTAGGCTTAAGCTTTTTTTTGCTCATATTTCTTAATGTTTTTTTAGATATTTGGGCAAAATTAAATTTGGGATTAAGTTTTTTCCCTGTTCCCTCTATAGTTATTATAGACTTCATTAACAAGGTAAGCTGGGATGGTATCTTTAGCTTATGTTTATAGGCGGCTGTTAGAACTTCGTTAATAGCTTCACTAAATTTAATTTTTTGTAAAGGTATATTATAATAATAATTCACTATATAGTACAGTTCCTTTCTAAATTCTACTTCATCGGTTTCTTCTGTTACAGCTCCAAGCTCTTTTAAGCTATTAATCATTTTATCAATATTTTTATCGGAACTGGATCTTAATAAATTTACTATAAAATTCAAAGTTGTTTTATCTATATAACCTACTATACCAAAGTCTATAAAACTTATCTTCTTTTCATCTAGTATAATAATATTTCCAGGATGGGGATCACCATGGAAAAATGAATATATAAATATTTGTTCCATAAAAACACTGGCACCTATTTCTGCTAACTTTTCCCTGTCCCAACCTCTTTTGTCTATTTCTTCTAAGTTACTGACTTTAATACCTTTAACTTCTTCCATAACCAAAATCTTTTTTGTAGTATAATCCCAATATATCTTAGGTACAACTACATTGTCATTTTCTTTGAAATTTTCTCTAAATAAATTACAATTTTGTGCTTCATATCTATAGTCTAATTCCCTCTTTATAAAATAAGAAAATTCTTTAATCACATTTGTAAATCTAATTACCTTCTTCTTATTAAAATGTTCATCTATTAGATTTCCTATCTTGTAAAGTATTTCTAAATCTTTATTTATGATATTATCAATATTAGGTCTTTGCACTTTAACTACCACATTGTCACCATTATGTAATTTGCCCTTATATACTTGACCAATAGATGCGGCTGCGATTGGTTCTTTATCAAATTCCATAAACATGTCATCTATTTCCATATTCAATTCTTCTTTAAATATTCTTTCCGCTTCTATCCAATCAAAAGATTTTACTTTATCCTGTAAATAGGATAACTCTTCTACTATATCTTTAGGAATTATATCATATCTAGTACTTAATATTTGTCCTAATTTTACAAATGTAGGTCCCAATTCTTCTATAGCTAAACGAATCCTTTGACTTCTAGTATATTCATTAACTAGTTTTGTAGACTTTTTTAAAAAAAGTCTTTTTACAGGCCCAACCCTTTCCATCTTTTCAGCCAATAGTGTAAACCCATATTTACTTAAAATCTTCCATATCTCCCTATATCTTTTTATATTACTATACTTACCCCTTTTTTTATTAATTCTCAAATTAGCACCCCCCAATCAAAGAAACACTTATAGATATTATTACCACAATATTAGTATAAATATCACATTTCTTAAGAAAAAAACTGCCCTTTTCAGGCAGTTTTAAGCTTTTCTTGGATTACTTCCATTTTTATTTTTCCCTCTGGTTTTTAACATAAACCATACTGGACTGGCTACAAATATTGATGAATAAGTTCCTACTAGAACTCCTACAATAAGGGGTAATGCAAAGTCCTTAATAGCCTCTACTCCAAATATATACAGAGAAGTTATAGCTAACAATGTGGTAAATGAGGTATTAATGGATCTAACTATTGTTTGAGAAATACTCATGTTTATTACATTCTCATAGCCTTCTTTTTTAACATACCTTAGGTTCTCCCTTATCCTATCAAATACAACTATAGTATCGTTTATAGAATAACCTACAATAGTAAGTATAGCAGCAACAAAGGAGGTATTAACAGGTATTCTAAATATTGCATAAACAGCTAATGCTATTAAAACATCATGAACCAAGGCTATTATAGCTGATATACCAAATGCAAATTGAAACCTAAATGTTATATATAAAAGCATTCCTGCAGTGGCGATTGCCACTGATATTAAAGCTTTTCTTTTAATTTCATCTCCTATTGAAGGACTGATTTGCTTAGATTGCATAAAAGCTTCTTCATCAAGGTTATACTTTTCTTTAAATTTTGCTTTAAGTGATTTTCTTTGTTCATTATTTAAATCCTCAGTAGTTTTTATAATAACTTCATGATTTTCTTCTCCAGCATGAACAATATTTGCAGTTAAGTTCTGTCCATCAGTTATTTCTCTAATTTCCTCTACAGCTATTTGTTTTCCTAGATCTATTTGTATCAATGTTCCTCCTGCAAAGTCTATCCCAAGGTTAAGACCATTTACCGCCATGGTAACAAGCCCCACTAATATTATGGCAATAGACAGTATAAAAAATATTTTCCTTTTTGATATAATATCCATATTCCCACTCCTTCCTATGCACCATAAAATTTAGTATTTTTTGTAATGTTCATAGTAACAACTAATTTAAGCATTAATCTTGTTATAAATACTGCTGTAATCATTGATGCAATTATACCAATCATAAGTGTTACACCAAAACCTTTTATTGGTCCAGTACCAAAATTATACAATACTATACCTGCAATAAGAGTAGTTATATTGGCATCTAATACCGTAGATAATGCCCTTTTAAATCCAGCATCTACAGATGCTCTTATGGTTTTTCCACTTCTTATTTCTTCTTTAATTCTTTCAAATATAACAACATTTGCATCAACTGCCATACCTATTGATAATATTAATCCTGCTATTCCCGGAAGGGTAAGCTTAACTCCTATTCCAATCATAACTCCTAATATTATAAGAATAAATATAGTTAAAGCTATATCAGCAATTAATCCAGGAATTCTATAAAATACAATCATAAATAAGAATATTAATATAATTCCAATCATAGCGGCAAAAACACTTTTATCTAGGGACTCTAACCCTAAAGTAGGTCCTATTACAGAAGATTCCAATTCCTTCATCTCAACTGGTAATGCCCCTGCTCTTATTAAATTAGCAAGTCTACTTGCCTCTTCTATATCTTTTTGTCCCGTAATCCTTGCTTGTCCATTGGTTATTTTAGAACTTACAACTGGAGAAGATATAGCATTCCCATCTAGTACTATAGCTATTGGCTGTCCTAATAATCTACCTGTAGCTTCGGCAAAATCATCTGTACCATTATCATTTAGTTCCAAAATGACTACCGGTTGTCTAATTCCATTAACAGACTCAAATGTAGCAGTAGCCTCTCTAACATGCTCACCTGTAATTACCACACTGCCATCTGGCTCAACAAATTGTAACTGGGCAGTTTTACCTATCATATCTATGGCCTTTTGGGTATCTTCAACACCGGCTAATTCAACTCTAATACGATCTTCACCCTCAATAACTATATTAGGCTCCGACACACCTAACCCATCAACCCTTTGGTTGATTATAGCTTTAGTTTGTTCCATCATTCTTCTAAGTTCTGGACCGGTAGCATCAGTCTGAGCCTCTAATACAACATAAACTCCCCCTGCTAAATCAAGTCCTAAATCCATCTCTTCTTTTACTGTTGTTATCTCGTACTTACCAAGATTTACTCCATTAATGGCTGCATATGATATAAATCCAACTACTACAACTATTAATAAAAATATTACAGTGCTTCTTGTTTTCATTTTCTTTCCTCCTCCTTATCTTCATAATTATAATTATATATCTTAGTAAATTTTTAGTCAATAAGTAATCAAGTTACAGTTGCTATTTGTGCTTTTCAGCATATTTTACATAGTCTGTTGCAGATTGCTTAAGTTGTTCAATTTCTTTTTCAGTTAGTTTTCTTACAACCTTAGCAGGAGAGCCTAAAACTAAAGAACCCGATGGTATTTTTTTACCTGTTGTAACAATACTTCCTGCTCCAATTAATACATTATCTTCAATTTCAGCTCCATCTAAAACTATGGCTCCCATACCTACTAAAACATTGTTTCCAACCTTACAGGCATGAACTATTGCCTTATGTCCCACAGTAACATAATCACCTATCTCAGTATCATAATCCTTGCTGATATGAATAACAGTACCATCCTGTATATTTGTATGACTTCCTATTTTAATGTTATTTTCATCACCCCTAAGAACACAATTATACCATATGCTGGTGTTTTCCCCTATTTGTACATTTCCAATTACTTCAGCACTATCGGCTATAAAGCAACTACTATGAACTTTAGGTGATATTCCTTCATACTCTATTAACAACCTTATTCCTCCTTATTTAAATTTGCATTAATAGATATTGCACATTCTATTCTTTTTTTCTCCATTTCACAACCTATTTTGTAGGGCTTGTTTATATCATCATTAAAATTATAGGCATTTGCATGACATCCACCACTACAATAAAATTTAGCCCAACAATCTTTACAATCATCTTTAGAGTAAACATTGGCAGCTCTAAATTCTTCCCTTAATGACTGGTTATCTACTCCCCTATACACATCTCCCATCTTAAACTTTTCATCTCCAACAAATTGGTGACATGGATATAAATCTCCTTCGGGAGTAACTGCTAAATATTCAACTCCTGCACCACATCCTACTACCCTCTTAATAAAACAGGGACCTTGTTTTAGATCAATCATAAAGTGGAAAAAATCAAATCCTTTATTCTCTTTATGAAGTTTTATATATTCTTTAGATAGTTTTTCATATTCATCTAAAATCGGTTCTAAATGATCTTCTAACAAAGCATAATCATTCTCTGGACTTGCCACTACCGGTTCCATGGAAAGACTCTTAAAGCCCAGTTCATTAAACTTCAATATATCTTTAGAAAAATCAATATTTTTATTTGTAAAAGTTCCCCTTATATAGTATGGTTTATTACCCCTTAATTTAACAAATTCAAGGAATTTAGGAACTATAATGTCATAGCTTCCATCTCCCCCTGTGGTTTTTCTCATATTGTCATTGACTTCTTTTCTTCCATCTAGACTTAAAACCACATTATCCATATTTTCATTTATAAATTCCATATTATCTTTATTTAATAATAGTCCATTTGTCGTAATAGTAAATCTGAATTTTTTATTATTTTCCTTCTCTATTTTTCTACCATAGGCAACCAGTTCCTTAACTACGTCAAAGTTCATAAGAGGTTCCCCGCCGAAAAAGTCCACCTCTAAATTAATTCTATTTCCTGAGTTTTCAACCAACAGATCCAATGCCTTCTTTCCAACTTCAGTTGACATCATAAATCTATCTCCTTGGAAATCTCCTTGAGACGCAAAACAATATTCACACCTTAAATTGCAATCATGGGCGATATGAAGACATAAGGCCTTGACGATATTTTCTTCATTATACTTAAAATCATCAATATATTCATCATCACTAAATAGTAGGCCTTCTTCAACTAACATACCGATTTCTTTATATGCCTCTTTGATAATATTTTCTTCATGTTTATCCTTTAGCTTTTTAATTATATTATCTAGATTGTTATTTTCATATAATGAAACAATATCCCATACCAGTTCGTCCACCACATGTACTGAACCACTATTTATATCCAGTAATATATTCTTACCGTTCAGCTGAAATTTATGTATCTTTTCCATGATATTCCTCCTAAATGTTTGTTTAACTACTTTATTCTATATTAAATTAAGTATTCTTACAATAGAGAATTGATTAGGGGCTTATATACAAAAAACTCTATATCCTCACCAACCAATTAAAAAGTAGTGGGTAGTATCCCACTACTTTCTATGTACTATTTAGTTATTCTCACACTTCTGATTTCCTACAGTACAGGAAGTCTTACAAGCTGATTGACAGGAAGTTTGACACTCTCCACATCCACCTTTTGTAATAGTATTTTTTAAACTACGTCCTGATATTGTTTTTATGTGTTTCATGATATTCCTCCTCATCCATTTCTTCCATAAAAATTATAACACAAAACCACTGTTAAAAAAAGATTTATTTTAAGTTAACCCCTATCATTCCCCCTATTGCTCCAGTGATCAAAGCGATTATTAGCTTTATTAAAACATAACTATCTAAGCTAAAGGAGTTATTAATTATACTTCCTATTATTATCATTATAACTACATATAAGAGTCCGACAATACCTCCGTTTAACCAACCCTTTTTATTGTTCTTCATAGAAAGATATATTGCTCCAAGTGCTATACTTAAGATCATAATTATAGATTTTATAACAGATAAACTATCTATTGATAAGTCAGTATATGTTAATATTAATGATGCAATAAATATTAATACTATGGTTATTATATAACTAAAAATCAATCCTTTAACTAAGTTTATTCCATAGCTTTTATTCCCTGTACTAATATTTTGTCTCATTACTCCACCTCCATATCTCCTTATTCAATATTTATGTATTTTTCTTTTAAATAGAACCCCTTTTTTTGATAAAGAATAGATAATAGAGAATAAAGAATAGATATGGTGATTTTACTCCCTTGGTCGTAAAATTATATTTATACTTTTTAATATTTCTACTCTGTCAATAATAAACTATATTCATTTTCTAATTGTTTAAGTTTTCTTTCTAATTTTTCATCAGTATACTCCTCTTCTGAAAATATAATTTTAAAAAATTCTTTTTTTATACTGCTTTTTATCTTTGTGGTTTTTAAATCTTCAAATGAATATCTTATATCTTCTTCCTTTTTTATTTTATTTAAAACTTTATTTCTCATGGTTATATATTTTTTGTCTAAACCGTTTCTTTTATCTATTTTTTCTATTTCACCTCCTACTTCAGAATTAACTGGATAAAACCAATATATTTGATCTTCATATATTCTTATTTGATTTTTATTTGATAATAGTCGATTTACAAATTCCAATCCTTCAGCTCTATTTTTTCCCTTCTTATTTACTATAAATCCATAGGTGTATACCCCTCTATCATAAATATTAGGCAAAACTATTCGATTTTCATTAGCTCTAGCTGATTGTTGTACCTTAAGAACATTTTGAGTATCATAAATTACTAAATTTTCATCAATATATTTTTCCATATCTCGAAAATCAACAGCTGCCTCATCTGATGTTCTATAAAAAAAAGCCTTATGATAAAATTCTGAATCATGGAGTAATTTATAATTACCAGAAAATATTTCATCTCTAGCATTTATTATAAAGTTTTTAACAGTATCATTATTTAACTTTATTACTTTTTCTTCTTTATCTATGATATCTAACTCATTATAGGGAAATACTATTGTATTTAAATATTCCATAAAATTAAAATGTCTTTCTTTGACATTTAACCATTTTTCCCGAATAGACAAGAAATCTTTTTTATCCCAATCCCCATCGGGGGGCTCAATATCTAATCTATCTAATATGCCTTTATTTAAAACTATAGAAGGATAATACATTCCTACAGCAATAAAATGTACTTTATCATCGTTGAATATATCATATACTTTTTCCAAATTATCTATTTTATTAGTCACATCTAAAGCTACTCCAGCTTCTATATACCTTTTAGATGAAGCCCTGTTGGGAAAATAAATCAATGTAGGGCCATTATCACTGTATAACTTTGCATTTAACTTACTCAAATACTCATTATATGTATTAGCATAAATTATATCATAGGATACCTCTACCCCTGTGTCGTTTTGAAAATCTACCATAGTATTCCCTATTATTGGATCTTTAACATCACTACCGAACATCTCTTTATTCCAAACAGCTATAGTTATTTCTCCTTTAGTCACCTCATTATTCTCCTCCTTTTTTTTACCATCACAACCAGTTAAGTTAAAAATAAATATTATACTTATAAATAAAGTTAATATTTTTCTTAACCCATTCTTTTTAATTAAAATTTTTTTCATATACAATTCCCCCTTCAAATAATATTTATATAAATTGTATATGCTTTTATATTTTAATTGAACGGTAATTGGTCGTATTATACATAATAATGTCTTAAATGTCGTATATTAATCTGATATTGGTAATAAAAAACATAGAAAAAAGAGATTTTCCCTAAGGGAAAATCTCTTTTATGTATTATTACTTATGATCCATAATATTATTTATCCTCTACATTACCAACTGACCATTTTGCAACATTAAGCTTAATTTTATCTGAACCAACTTCAATAGTCAAAATGTCTTCTTTAACTTTAACTATCTTTCCGTATATTCCTCCTATAGTGGTAATCTGGTCACCAACTTTTAAATTACTCCTCATTTCTCTTATTTGTTTATCCTTTTTTCTTTGAGGTCTAATTAATAGGAAATAAAATATAACTAATAATAAAATAGGAAATAATAAACCTGTATATTGCTCCATAACTTCACCCCTTTCTATAATATATTATTCAATACTCTATTAATAAATCCTTTTAATAAAAGATTTATTTTTTAATTTTATTTTATATAACCATACTTTTTATAAAATTCTTCCTTATATTCCAAAAGTCTGTCCTCTTTAATGGCAGTTCGTATATTCTCCATTAATTTTAATAGAAAGTACAGATTGTGAATGGTAGCTAATCTAGCTCCTAATATCTCATTTACATTAAACAAATGTCTTATATATGCTCTAGAATAATTTTGACATGTATAACAATCACATTCTGGATCTAAAGGTGTAAAATCCCTCTTATACTTTGCATTTTTAACAACAAGTTTTCCGTGACTGGTTAACACTGTACCATTTCTAGCTATTCTAGTCGGCAATACACAGTCAGCCATATCTATACCCCTTATTACCGACTCAAATAGATAATCTGGGCTACCTACCCCCATTAAATATCTTGGTTTATCCTTTGGTAGTAATGGAACCGTATAATCTAATACTTCATTCATTAAGTCTGCTGGCTCTCCAACACTTAATCCTCCCACAGCATATCCTGGAAAATCTAAATCTATTATTTCCTTTGCACTTTGTTCCCTTAGGTCTCTATACATTCCCCCCTGAACTATTCCAAATATAGCTTGGGTATCGGGATTTTTATGGGCATCTTTACAACGTTTTGCCCATCTTGTGGTTCTTTCTAAGGATTTTTTTACATAATCCCAATCTGCTGGATAGGGAGCACATTCGTCAAATGCCATCATTATATCAGAACCTAGAGCATTTTGTATTTCTATAGACTTTTCCGGAGATATAAAGTGTTTTGAACCGTCTATATGGGATCTAAACTCTACACCTTTCTCAGATATTTTTCTCAAATCTCCTAAGCTGAATACTTGAAAGCCTCCACTATCTGTAAGTATGGGTTTATCCCAGTTCATAAATTTATGTAATCCCCCTGCCTCTTCAATAAGATCATGACCTGGTTTTAAATAAAGATGATATGTATTACCTAGAATAATCTGAGAGCCTATATCCTTTAACTCCTCAGGTGTCATGGCCTTTACAGTAGCCCTAGTTCCCACTGGCATAAATATTGGAGTTTCAATTGTTCCATGGGGGGTGTGTAGCTTACCTAGCCTAGCCTTAGTATCTTTACATTCTTTTATTAGTTCATATTCTACAACAGCCATCTAAAGCCTCCTCTTAATTAGTCTTATTTTATGAGCATTGCATCTCCTAAACTATAGAATCTATACTTTTCATCTACTGCGATTTTATACGCATTGAGTACATTATCCCTACCTGCAAGGGCACTAACTAACATGATTAGAGTAGATTCTGGTAAATGAAAGTTGGTTATAAGATTATCAACTATTCTAAACTTATAACCGGGATAAATAAATATATCTGTCCATCCCTTTTTAGCCTCCACCCTTCCATTATCATTGGCTATACTCTCTAAAGTTCTTGTTGATGTGGTTCCAACTGAAAACACTCTATTTCCAGCTTCTTTGGTTTCATTTATAATATCTGCTGTTTCTTTACTCATTTCATAATATTCTGAGTGCATTTTGTGTTCATTTATATCTTCAACTTTAACGGGTCTAAAAGTTCCAAGTCCCACATGTAAAGTTATATAAGCTATTTTTACTCCCTTCTCCTCTATTTTCTTAAGTAAATCATGGGTGAAGTGGAGTCCAGCTGTTGGAGCCGCTGCCGAACCCTCCTTTTTAGAGTACACAGTTTGATACCTTTCTTTGTCATCAAGTTTCTCTGTTATATATGGAGGTAATGGCATCTCACCTAACTTATCTAGTATCTCTTCAAAAATACCCTCATAATAGAATTTAATTATTCTGGTTCCCCCTTGAAGAATATCTATTATTTCTCCTTTTAAAACTCCATCTCCAAAGCTAATCTTATTTCCAATTTTAGCTTTCTTTCCTGGTTTTACTAGAGTTTCCCACTTGTCATCATCTAGACGTTTTAATAATAAAAACTCCACTTTACCTCCAGTCTCTTCTCTTTGTCCAAAAAGTCTAGCTGGTATTACCCTAGTGTCATTTAATACTAGACAGTCTCCTTTTTGTAAGTAATCTAAAATATCTTTGAAGTTCTTATGTTCAATATCTCCACTTTTTTTATCTAAAACCAATAACCTTGATTCCTCTCTCTTTTCAGAAGGATGTTGGGCTATAAGCTCCTCTGGTAAATCAAAGTAAAAATCTTCTTTTTTCATGTTAATCATCCTTTACTCGACTTTTGTTCCATTATAATAATATTCTAGTATTTCCTCATAAGTATATCCTAATTCAGCCATTTTTTTAGCTCCCCATTGACTCATTCCTATTCCATGACCCCATCCCTTTCCTTCAAACACATAGACATCGGGATTTATTGACATTTTATTTATTTCTTCTCCGTTAAAAACAGCGATATTATTATTATCCCTTCTAACGAAACTTCTAGTAGGCCTTTTATCTTGGTAGCCAGATAGTATCCTAGCATTGGATATATTCATTTTTATTGGTTCACTACTATTTCCTGACATAACATAGACATCTCCGTCTGTTTTTGTTTCAAATAAAGTACTTTTTAGTGTGTTATACCCAAACACTTCCCTCATCTTATTTTTTTCTAATCTCTCTACTCCTCTGCTTCCAACTATTTCAAGTTCAATAACTCTACCGGTTTCTGAAACTTTTGTAGGTGAAATAGAAATTATTTCTCCTACATCTATGCTGTTTTCTTTAAGTTTATCCTTTACTTCATCTTTACTTAGAACTATTTTCCAATTATCATTTGGAGATCCTATTGAGAATTGGTCATCTGTGGCTTTTAAATAGGGAACTTCATTTGACCATACATTTTCACTACTTTCAGTATATCCTCCACTTGATGAATGATAATATGTATATACCAATTTATCATCATATTTTAATAATTTATCTCTGGTTAAATCCACTGCCTCATTACTTCTTATGTTTTCCAAATCAAATCCCCCATATACTTGACAATGGGATGTGTCACATAAATCATACCCCTTCTCACTATGGCGACCAATATATAATAACATAAAGTTTCTTGCTGCAACGGATTGAGCTTTTAATGCTTCCATTGGCCAACTGGGGGACATTTCCTTAGGTACCACACCATATAAATAATGATCTATTAAAACATGATTTATTACCACTAACTTGTCCTTATATATATTAAACATAATATGGTCCCTATAGCTAGTATTCTCTACTTTTATTATATCATCCTCTGTTTCTAATATTAAATTAGAGTCTACATTAAAGGCAAATATCCTTTCACCTTTCCCATCTTCAATTATTAAATAATTATTAGCCTCTATAATATGAAATTCATTATTTATAATATTATCATATTCTTCACCAGTATCTATAGCATCCCCCTTATTATCAAACTGTCCTATCCATATTCTATATTCACCTTCATAATATGCAGGGTAAGCTTCGATTCCCTCTTTTTTTAAATACTTTATATAATCTAATACATCACTATAATCATTAAAGTTTTCATTTAATTCTATATAATAAAATCTGTTATCTTTAACGGTATTATAGTAATTATTGTCTGATTCAATGTAGTTATTAGCTAATTTAACCACTATACTACTATAATCTATTTTGGCTATTTCTTCAACATCTTTGTCAATATTTATTAGTTTAAAACTATTATTACTACTTAACTTAACTTGGTAATTAGACTTTAAAGGTCTAGTTAGGCCAACATTTATATACTCTTCTTTATAAGTAGCAAAACTTAAAGATGAAAATGTTAAAGTAATTGCCAAAACAAAAATCATAACTATAGAAATTATTTTTTTACTCATTAATATATTCCCCCTTGTATTTTATTTGTTTTATTCTGTAGGGTATTCTAAGCCAAAATGGTCGTAGCAATTTTTCGTAGCTACTCTACCTCTAGGTGTCCTATTAAGAAATCCGATTTGTAATAAATAGGGTTCATATACATCCTCTATGGTATTTCTTTCTTCCCCTGTAGCGGCAGCAAGGGTATCTAATCCCACAGGGCCTCCATTAAACTTATTGATAATAGTATCTATCATTTTCTTATCTATACCGTCAAGACCTAATTCATCTACCTCTAAAAGCTTTAAAGCCTTTTTCGATACTTCCTCACTTATAACTCCATCTTCTACAACCTGGGCATAATCCCTTACCCTTTTTAATAGCCTATTTGCAATTCTCGGTGTTCCCCTAGATCTTTTGGCAACTTCTAATGCTCCCATTTCGTCTATTTCCACACCTAAAATATTAGCCGATCTTTTAACTATTTCCTTTAATTCATCGATCTTATATAAATCAAGTTTACATATTACTCCAAATCTATCCCTTAAGGGAGAAGTTAAATGACCTGCCCTTGTGGTGGCTCCAATTAAAGTGAACTGGGACAAATCTAATCTTATAGACCTTGCACTAGGCCCTTTGCCTATGATTATATCCAATGAGAAGTCTTCCATAGCAGGATAGAGTATTTCCTCTACACTTCTATTTAACCTATGTATTTCATCTATAAACAGGACATCATTTTCTGATAAATTAGTTAGTATAGCTGCCAAATCTCCAGGTCTATCTATGGCGGGTCCAGAAGTTATTCTAATATTTACCCCCATTTCATTTGCTATAATGCTAGAAAGGGTAGTCTTACCTAGCCCTGGAGGTCCATATAATAAAACATGATCTAATGGTTCATTTCTTTCCTTGGCCGCTTGAATAAATATTTTTAGTTTTTCTTTTATTTTTTCTTGACCTATATAATCACCTAAATTTTTAGGTCTAAGTCCCTTTTCTATATCTATGTCTTCTTCATTTACTTGCGTGGATATTATTCTATTTTCCTTTTCTTCCATTTTAGATCAACTCCCTTACTAACTCTTAGATAGTTGGATAAGAGTTTTCTTTATAATATCTTCTGTATTAAGTCCGGTTTTATCAATCTTTTTTAAAGCACTATTAGCCTCTACTCTAGTATACCCTAATGCCAATAGAGCTCCTATTACTTCATCATCAAAAATATCTCCATTGGTTAATAAATCTTCCCCTTCAATAGGAATATCATCATCTATTTTATCCTTTAACTCAAGAATAAGTCTATTGGCTGTTTTTTTACCTATTCCCGGTGCTTTAGATAATGTTTTTACATCATTACTAATTATGGCAAGTTTTATATTAGATGTAGATAATGTTGATAAGATACTTAAAGCAACTTTAGGCCCAATCTTAGATACTAATAATAATAGATTAAACATATCTAATTCCTCTTTATTGTAAAATCCAAAAACACTTATATCATCTTCTCTAACATGTAAATGGGTATATAACTTTACCTTTCCCTCTTTTCCCTTTAAATTTGCTATTGAATTTTGTGATGTATTTATTATATAGCCAATATCATTATTTTCAATTACTACGTAATTATCACCTATCTCTTCTAACTGTCCTTTTATATAAGAAAACACAAAATCCCTCCACTATTTTATTTTAAACATACTTCTAAAGTTTCCCGAATGGGCATGACATATAGCCACTGCAAGGGCATCGGCAGCATCATCTGGTTTGGGTATGGACTTTAAATTCAATAGTAGTTTAACCATTTCTTGAACCTGCTTCTTTTTCGCCCTACCATATCCTACTACCCCTTGCTTTACCTGCAATGGTGTATACTCATATATATCAATACCTTTATTAACCGCAGCTAGAACTTGAACCCCTCTAGCTTGTCCCACTGTTATTGCCGTTTTAACATTTTTATTAAAAAATAATTCCTCTATAGCAACAGTATCTGGATTATATTTGTCTAACAGTTGGGTTAAATCATCATATAATATTTTTAATCTCTCTGGAAAAGAGTTTTTAGGTTCTGTAGTTAATACTCCGTAATCTAAAACATTAAACTTGTTACCTTTATATTGTACTACTCCATATCCTAATATTGCAATACCTGGATCTAAACCTACTATAACCATTATATCATCTCCTTAAAGTTGAACATTATATTAAGTTAAAATTTACACCTATTAATTACAAAGGTATACAAACATATATTCGATATTTTTATGATAAATCCTTTTAATTTTTATTTAATTATATTATATATGAACAAAGGGGCCTTTGTCCCTTCTTTGTTCTATGCAGGGAGTATGGTGTTGGTGAAACCATAAACATTAAAATAAAAAGCGGCATAATACCGCTTTTAGCTCATATAATCTTCCAGTACACTATCTACCTCTTCTAGACTATCTACAACTATCCCTCTTTCAAGCTTCTCTTGATCTATTTTCTTTAACATTAATATATTACTATCTTTATATTTCATTTTTAATATCTTTTCTCCATCTTTATTCACCTTATATATAGCTAAGTTTCCATCTTTAATTCCAATAATATAGTGTTCTGGACATAAATGATTTTTCTCAATTTCTATAACTATTTTATCATTTGAAAAGGATTTTAATTTCCAACTAGGATGTTCCTTTATAATAAAATCATTTAACTGCTCTTCTGTCATATTTACCATATAATCATCAGAAGGCTTTTTCTCTTCAATTGTATGTCCACACCTTCTATAGTGGGTTTTATAAACTACCTCTGTATTGGGTCCAATACATTTGTTCTCGTTGGATGTAAAT
Source organism: Dethiothermospora halolimnae (assembly GCF_037577855.1). Lineage (NCBI taxonomy): Bacteria > Bacillati > Bacillota > Tissierellia > Tissierellales > Thermohalobacteraceae > Dethiothermospora > Dethiothermospora halolimnae. The sequence goes on from NZ_JBAKFX010000002.1 coordinate 48,478, forward strand.
GGGGCCTCTTGTTCTATATCTGTCCCATCATTAGAACCTTTATAAATGATTTCATCTTGTCTAGGTTTTTGTTCTATATTTGTACTCCCTATAATGTAACCAAAAATAAGACCTCCTGTTAATAATACTACACAAGTTATTATAAGGGGTAATATAAAGTTTCTTTTCATAATATTCCTCCTTCTACTATCTAAAGGAATATTATTTCCAAAATTTCGTTTTTTATACATTTAGAACAAGATGGCTTTGCCCATTCTTTGTTCTGTGCAGGGGGCAATGTGCAGAGTACAGAGATTAAGTAATACAACATTATAGCTAGCTTCAAAGTACAAATACAAACTAAAAGACTTGCCTAGGCAAGTCTTTTAGTTATTAAGTTCTGCTATTTTAAATCCAGCTTCTTCTATATCCTTTACCAGTTGATCCACATTACATTGATTTACCCTTAATACTATCTTATATAAATCCATAACTTTAGCATCTTTAACAGCAAAATTAGCTATGTTTACCTCTGACCTTCTAATAACCTCGGTTAATTTAGCTATTTGTCCTGGTATATCATAGGCATTAATAACTAATCTTGTTCCCGATTTAAGACCAAATATCTCAGAAAAAGCATTAAATATTGCCGCGTGGGTTAATATTCCCACAAATTTCTCATTTTCATCTATAACAGGCAAGAAAGGAGTCCTTAATTCCTGCAATAGATAAGAAGCATTTTCTATTAATTCACTTTCTAATATAGTCTCAAACTCTTTATTACATAGGTCTCCAACCCTAGTATCCTGTAAGTATTTTTCTTTATTTGAATAACCATTTTCAAAATAGTTTCTAAAAATAACTTCTTTCATTAAAATACCTTTAAATACCTCTCCATCAAAAACTGGAAGGGATAAAAAGTTTCCTCTATTAATTTTATCTAAAGCACTACTTATGGTTTCTTCCACCTGTAATTTTTCCAATTTTTCCTTTGGCAACATATGATTTTTTACATACATTTGAACTCCCCCTTAAACACTTATAGTCTACCTAATTATGTTATTCTACAAAATTTCCAAAATACCTTTAATTTTTTGTAATAAATACTCACTATAAATATCTATTTAAAACCTTATCATTTAATGCCATCCAGCAGGAATCTTTATATATATTTTTTAAGTTCTTAACCAAAAATCTAACAATAGAGTGATACACCTTGTCTATTTCATCATCTTTAAGCTCAAACTTCTCCTCTTTTATTGATATATCATTGGGTCTTATTTCCATCTTCAATTGTTTATTTACGTATTTTTCTATATTCTCTATCTTCTTTTTTACTACTTTATTTGAAAAGGTATAGACAAGTCCTTCTATATATCTGCTTTTCCTTTCCATATTATCAATTTCTTTTCTACTTTTAAGTCTTATTTCTTTAATATCATCATCATATTGGTAATGAAATAGTGTTTTTCTTTTATATAGTCCCTCTACTCCATATTTATATATTGCTTTCTTCTCTAGCATATTAACTACATTATTATTATTATACCCATACTTGTATCCTTCTAAATAAAAACACAATTCTATTCTATTGATGTCTTCGTGTATTATAAAACTTATATTTTCAGCTATTTTATCCTTATTAGGATTGTTTTTTAACGCATATTTGATTCTTCTTTTAAGATTTTTCAAACAAATATACTTAGGATATATATTGCTAATATTTTCCTCTAAATCGTATAAATTAAGGAGGATATAAATTGAGTTTAAGTCATTATTATAAAGAAATTTATTTTGTAATCCGTCATATAACTCCCATAGTCTAAGTGGCTTCGTTGTCATTTAATCATCCCTCCCTCTAGAAATTATTACCAATATATCATAGGGTTATAACAACTAAATATATTTATTTTTAATTAAAATCTGCCACTATAATATAATTAACCTTCAAATGAATTTAAAGCTACTCATCCTTAGATAAAGTAACTTCTATAAAGAAGGTACAGTGTATAAAATTATACAAGGGGAAAAGATGTTAAAGCACAACTAACCAAAATATTGTAAGCAATACTATAAATTAACCAACATTGCAGAAAAAGTCCCCACAACCATCATTGCTACTATTAGCAATGCAACAATCTTTTTAATTTTATTACCCATTCGCTTCATCTCCCTATATCGTCATAATTCTATTAAAACTTTCGCTAACTTACATTTTATAAGATTATTAAATATTTATCAACACATAAATATAAGCCCACAGTTTTAATGTGGACTTATATTTATTTATATAGTTTCCTTTTTCTGAACTCCCAAAGTATTTTTATCGGTTTTTTTACCTAAAATGAATACTAATGAAATAATCACTGCTATACCTATTATTAATGATATCAATGGTGTTACTATCATACCAGCATCTAAGAATCCTACTATTAGATATGCCACTATAGCTAATGCTCCTCCAGTTATAGCATATGGTATTTGAGTCTTAACATGATCTAAGTGGTCAGATGCCGATGCCATGGAGGACATGATAGTCGTATCAGATATTGGCGAACAATGGTCTCCAAAAATTGAACCTGATAATACTGCACTAATAGTGGCTAACATTATGGTTGATTGGGTAGGATCCCCCGTTATATAACTATTTGCCAACGGTAAAGCCAGGGGTATTACAATACCCATAGTTCCCCATGATGTTCCTGTTGCAAATGCCATCAAACAAGATAATAGGAACACTATAACCGGTATAAATCCTCCAGGTATGGTATCCCTAACAACTTGAACTAGGTAGTCAGCAGTTCCTACAGAACCAGTCACTCCTCCTAAAGACCAAGCCAAAACCAATATCATACAAGTAATAACAAGGGATTTAGCCCCACTAACCCAAGAATCAAAGGCTTCATCTAAGGTTAATATTTTTTGCCATAATCCCATTACTATGGCTACTATACTAGATACTATGGCTCCCCAGATTAACACGATACTTGAGTCAGCACTTCCAAAACATTCCCTCATTCCCTTTAGAGTAAAGGGGTCTATTCCTGTAGAAGATAATGCCGTATATCCATTGTACCAAAGACCAAAGAATGCAACTATAATTAAAGTTAGGATAGGAACTATTGCATTTCTAGCCCTTAATTTTGTGCCTTCTTTTAATTCCATCTTAGTTACTTCATCACTTGCCATTGGTTTAGCATTATCATCTAAAAGTTTTCCATACTTCCTTGCCCTTTTTTCTGCTTTATACATAGGTCCAAAGTCCCTTAATGTTAATGCTATAGTAAAAACCAATACCAATGCGAAAATATTATAAAAGGCATAGGGTATTGATTTAATAAACACACTAAATACATTGGCATCTATACTTAATGTATCAAAAGTCTTTTTAATAAATCCTAATTCTGTACCTACCCATGTGGAGATTGCAGCCATACCTACCACAGGTGCCGCTGTGGAATCTACTATATAAGCAAGCTTTTCCCTAGATACTCTTAGTCTATCGCTAAGGGGTCTCATTGTAGGTCCAACTATAAGGGTATTTGCATAATCGTCAAAGAAAACCAGTATACCCATAATAGCAGTAACAACCTGGGCACTTCTAGCAGTTTTGGCTAATTTAGATAACTTATCTGCTATCGCCTTTGTTCCCCCCATTTTTCCTACTACTCCAACCATCCCTCCTATACTAAGGGTGAATATTATTATAGCGGCATTCCAAGTATCAGCTAAGGAACCAACTATAATCTCATCTATAGTTCTTAAAAAACCAAAGAAAATATTGCCATGTAACATTGTAGTTCCCACAAGTATTCCTATAAACAATGATAATAATACCTGCTTAGTTAAAAAGGCTAATAATATTGCTATAAGTGGTGGTAGTAGAGATAGTATTCCAAATTCCACATTCTCTTTTCCCATAGAAGAATCCATAAAAAATGACATAAGTGCTAAGGTCAAAATTACAATTGCAAATAATACGATACTTAATGTTCTTCTTTTCATTTCCCACTCCCCTTTATTTTATTTATTAAATATAGTAAAATTACACCTCCTTTTTTTAATTAATGCTATTATTCTATATATATACATAAAATCCTTTAATTATTTTAAATTTTCTAAATATTTAATTTATTAATTTTATTATATGAGCTTATTTAAAATAATAAGGTACAAAATATAAGTAGAGGAAGGGTGAAGAGCATTTTTATCCCTATCCTCTATAAACAATGCATCTTCTCTTCTGCCCTATCCCAAGGTATTACATACCCTTGTCCCTTAGAACAAAAGATTGAAGAGGATGTGTATCGAGGATCTCTATCTTTATTATATCCTATTATTTTAATAACTTCCTCTTGATTATGACAATGATAATATCCATCAAATTTCAAACTTATGCTACCTTTGCCATGGGTAAATGAGGCTAATTTAGTACTATAATCCATAAAATTAACCACCGGTACCCTCCCAACTATACTTACCTTATCCCCTTCAGTTTTAGGTGGATTAAATATTCCAAAAGCATTTTGTATGTCTGATAAAACCCTTCCCATATGGTCTAATTCCACTTTGATCCTAAAATTATAATATGGCTCAAGTAGTATGTTTCTTGCCTTCTCTAATCCTTGTCTTAAAGCTCTATATGTAGCCTCTCTAAAATCTCCACCACTTGTGTGCTTATTATGGGCTTTTCCCGTCAATAAAGTAACCTTTATATCCGTTAATGGTGCCCCTGTTAATAACCCATTATGTTCCCTTTCAAAAATGTGGTGTTTAACTAAATTTTGATGTCCTATAGTCAGGTCATCAGCATGACATTTATTTTCAAAAAATATCCCCGTATTTCTTTCGGTTGGTTCTAGCTTAAGATGTACCTCTGCATAATGCCTAAGGGGTTCAAAATGCCCATAACCATTAACTATACTATCTATAGTTTCTTTATAAATAATTTCTGGCCTTCCAAAAGTAACTTCAAGGTCAAACCTTTCCTTTACAATATATTGTAATACCTCAAGTTGAATAACCCCCATTACATGTATATGTATCTGTTGTAAACTTTCATCCCATTTTACATTTAAGGATGGATCTTCATCATCTAATATCTTAAAAAATTTTAAAGCTTCCTTTGGATTTATGGAAGATTGGAATATAACCTTAGATTTTAGTGTCGGAGTCATCTCATAATTAACCTTTTCTTTTAACTCTCCTAATCCATCCCCTGAAGATGACTTGGATAATCCTGTTACGGCAAAAAGCTCTCCTGCCTTTACCTCATTTATCATGTCATAACTATCTCCATTATAAGACCTTATTTCTGTAATCTTTTCATTAATTATATCTTCTTCATCTCCATAGTTCACTTCATCTCTAACCTTTAAGCTCCCCTGTAAAGCCTTAATATAAGTTATCCTTGACCCATTATCATCATGTCCTATTTTATATACTCTACCTGCAAATAAACCGGTATTTTTATAATCTGTAAATGTTAGTCTATCTAATTTATCTAAAAAATTTATTATACCAATATCCTTTAAAGCAGACCCCTTAAGACAAGGGAAAAATCTATTTTCCTTTATCATAGATATTATAGTGTTGAACCACAGTTTTTTATCATATCCTTCTTCAATATACTTCTCAAATAACTTTTCATCCCTTTCTGCTATAAATTCTATAAGTTCCTTTTCCATTTGATCTTCTTTTAATGAGTCTGTTATGTCACATACATTTTCTGTTAAATCTGTTTTAATCTCTTCTAAAACTCTATTTGGATCTGCTCCCACTCTATCTACTTTATTTACAAAGAAAAAAGTAGGTATTTTATACTTTCTAAGTAGCTGCCATACTGTTTCTGTATGACCTTCTATTCCTTCTACTGCACTTATTATAATAATGGCATAATCCATTATCTGAATGGACCTCTCCATCTCCGGAGAAAAATCAACATGGCCTGGAGTATCTACTAAATAGTAATTGGATCCATTATAAGACATTAAAGCTTGATCTGAAAATACTGTAATACCCCTCTTTTTTTCTATATCATGATTATCTAAAAAGGAGTCTTGATGGTCCACCCGCCCCCTTTTTTTAATACTTTTTGTATGATAAAGAAGTTGCTCTGCAAATGTAGTTTTTCCTGCATCCACATGGGCTAATATTCCAATAGTCTTATTCATCTTAACACCTCTATTTTAGTTATAAGTTTTATTATGTCATAGGGAAGAATAAATTGCACACTAAATCTTTACATTTTACTATTTTGTTAATACTATAGATATTATATAATACTTTATTAGTTCTCTACAAAAAGAAAGATAATTCAATACTTCTTTGTTGGTACATACTAGAAGATAAAAAGCTATAAGAAATAAATCTTTCTCATAACTTGTTATTTATTATTGCAATTTAAGTATTTATTATATTTATAAATTATCATTTTGAATAATATACATTATAATTTCATCATCTTCTTTTATTGGTTGCCCATAAATATAGAATCCTGCTCCTTCAACCTTTTCTTGTAATTCCATTAACTTATCGATATGCCACACATATATAGCCTTATTAGAGGGTTCTATAGGTCCTATATCACCTAAAAGTTCAACTGTATAATGATCATATTTTCCTTTAGGGATCACAGACTCTTTTTTAAGTTTATTGAATTCATTAAGTAAAACTCTTCCATTTAAACCACGACTATAGTTAAAGTTATCTATTTCTTCCTTTTCTATTTTAAAGTAATCAGAATCTCTATTATAAAAAATTCTATATTTTTTGTCTGTTAAAAAACCTTCCACTGTTATCCTTCCTATTAAAAGTCTTATTTCTTTTGCATCTGTTAAGCCTAACTGAAATTCTTGCACCTTATATTTAGGTTTGGAGTTTAATATAGAAGTTTCCATTGATTCTACAAATAATTTATTAAAATCAATACTTTCAAAGGTATTTTCCTCTATATAACTTAGAAATTTTTGCTGATTTATAACCTCCTTTTTATCCGTATATATAAGTATACTCACTAATGCTATTGTCACTAAGCATATAAATACTAAACCTAACTTAAGTTTTTTATTTATCTTCATGTATGTCCCCCTTCTATAATAAAACATCACTATTAAGTCTTTCTCCTTAAACTTAACATGTAACTATATTTTATATTAAATACCATTATAATACAACAGCATTACTCTCTATTATAAATATAAACGACCTATGAATTTCATAGATCGTTTATTTATATATATTATTTAGCAGTGCTAACCTGCCTTTTCTTTTTATTTCTAAAATAAGTTTCCTTTATCCTTGTATAGATTATAGCTATAGATACTACCGTCCCTGTTACAATTATAAGATTTAAAACGAACCTTAAACTAATGGATAATATTCCTACCTTTTTAAGAAAACTATTAGATATCGTTAATACCAAAGGGTGAGAAAGGTAAATATAATAGGAAGCTTTACTTACCTCTTTAAATCCTTTATACAACAATTTATATCTATTAGTAACCCAAACAGCAATTCCATACAATGAAACTATAGATATAAAGGAAAAAATAAACCAAGTCATATTAACAATAAAACCATCCACAGACCTTTGTAAAAATTGATATTGATAGTATTGATATGCATAATATGCCACAATACCTCCATGTCCTAATAATATTGGATATTTATATCTCTTTATAATAGCTTTAAAACTTTCAATATATATAGATATATACCCTCCCAATGTGAAGAAGAAAATATACTGCAAGAAAAATCTATCTGTATACTTAAAGTGAACATATTTAATAACTAAAACATTAATAACGAAGGATCCCACCAACAATATATGGGGGTTATACTTCCTAAATAAATATCTAATAAGTCCAAATAAGAAATAAAATTGAGTAATGGTTACTATAAAATATAGATGAAAACTCATTTTTCCCAACAATAAATTTTCCATAAAGAATTCAAGTGAAAAAACATAATATCCCCTTTTTATAAAGTAAGCATAATAAATAACCGTCCATATAAAGTAAGGTATTAATGTACTCTTTAACCTCTTTTTTAAAAATCTAAAATAATTAAATTCTCTATCTTTATATATATATACTAAAAGAAGGCCACTCATAAAAATAAAAGCAGGTGTAGTATACTTAACTGCTCGATTTAAAACAGTAAATCCCATCAATACATAACTTCTTCTTAAAGTTGATACAGGTATAGCTGAAATATGAACTAATACAACAGACAAACATGCAAATGCCCTCAATACATTTATTTCATCTATTCGTTTTTTCATTTAATGCCCCTTTCTTAGGTAATTTTACTTTACATCTGATTATAGCATAAAACTTGCTATATCTACAATTATCTTATATATTATTTGAACAAGGGCGCCCTTGGCGCTCCTTTGTTCAGTGCAAAGTGCAAGGAGCAGGGTACAGGGAGTTGGTGAGCCCATAGTACAAGCAAATAATAAAAAACCTCTTATTTTTAAAAATAAGAGGTTTTTTATCTACATATCTAAATCTTCTGGCATGTCCCAGTTGTGCCACACTTCTTGAACATCGTCATTATCTTCAATAGCATCAATCATCCTAGACATATTCTTTATATCTGTTTCATCAGTTAATTTAGTTTCATTTTGAGGAATAAAACTTACTTCGGCAGTTGAAAACTTAAATCCTGACTCTTTTAAGTTATCTCTAACTTCTGCAAAGTTTTCTGGAGCTGTTGTTACTTCAAAGTATTCTTCTCCTGCTTCAAAGTCTTCTCCTCCTGCTTCTAATACTGCCATCATTACTTCTTCTTCATCCATATCTTCGTCCCTATCTATAATAAGTATGCCTTTTCTATCAAACATAAAGGAAACACAACCGTTTGCTCCAAGGTTTCCATTATATTTGGAAAAGTAATGTCTTATATCCGCTGCTGTTCTATTTTTATTGTCTGTAAGACACTGTACCATTACTGCTACACCATTTGGTCCATACCCTTCATATGTTATCTCTTCATAGCTTACTCCCTCTAAATCTCCAGTACCCTTCTTTATTGCTCTGTCTATATTATCATTTGGCATATTATTAGCTTTAGCCTTTTCTATAGCATTATTAAGGTCTGCGTTATATTCAGGGTCTCCCCCACCTTCTTTTGCAGCAACAGTTATAGCTCTAGCTAATTTTGTAAATACCTTTGCTTTTTTAGCATCCTGTCTTCCTTTTCTATGTTTTATATTAGCCCATTTTGAATGTCCTGCCATAATCTACTACCTCCTTAACATAATTAGCATTATAATTCTATCACAAAGACTATCTTTATTCAATTTTTCTTTATTTAGTTGGGGGATTACGAATCCCCCAACAACAAATGGAACCGTCGAATGAATTCGACGTTACAGATTTTAGTAAACTAAAATGAGAGTAAAGATATCTTTACTCTCATTTCTTAAACATTATAGCGATTCTACGTTTATGTTCACTTATTTTATTCATTTTTTCGATTCTTTTCTTTACTTCTTCTGTTGCTTTTCCAGTCCTAATATATCCATCTAACTCTTTATAACTAAAACCCATTTCATCTTCATCGGTTTGGTCTTCCCATAAACCGGCAGATGGTGGTTTGTTGATTATAATATCGGGGATATCCAAATATCTAGCCAGCTCCCTTACCTCTTCTTTTACAAAGTCTGCTATTGGTAATATATCAATACCACTGTCTCCATGCTTAGTAAAATATCCTATTGTTAATTCTGACTTATTACTGGTTCCTGCAACCAAATAATTGTTCTTCTGTGCATAATAATATAATGTGGTCATTCTAAGTCTAGGCTTTATATTTGATATGGCAAGTTTATTATCTCCATTATCATCAACTTCTTCAATCAACTTATCAAATACTCCTGATAAGTCGGTCTTTTCTGTTTTTAAGCCTAATGCATTTGCTACAAGTATGCCATGTTCTTCATCTACAGGATTGCTATGACAGGGCATTATAACTCCTAAAGCTTCATCACTAAAGGCTTTTTTGGCCAAGCCTGCAACTACAGCAGAGTCTATTCCACCACTCAATCCAAAAACTAATCCTTTACATCCTGCTTCCTTTACCTTTTCTTTTAGCCATTTTATAAGATCTTCCGTTGTTTTTTTTATATCGTCCATAGTCATACCTCCACTTAGTATTCATGTATCATGATAGCATATATGGACAATATAGGCAATTACTATTCAAAAATTCCTGTGCTTAAATACCTTTCTCCATTATCCGGTGCTATAACTACTACTTTGTGACCTTTACCTAGTTTTTTAGCTTGCTTAAGTGCTGCAACTATAGCTGCTCCTGAAGATATCCCTAAAAGAAGTCCCTCTTCTCTAGATAACCTTTTTACCATCTTGATTGACTCTTCTCCTTCTACTTTTTCTATTATATCAATGATATCAGTATCTAATACCTTAGGAACAAAACCTGCCCCGATTCCTTGAATTTTATGGGGACCTGGATTCCCTCCAGAAAGAACCGGTGAATTAATAGGCTCAACTGCCACTGATTTTATATTTGGCATATCTTTTTTTATAACCTTAGTAACCCCTGTTATTGTCCCTCCAGTTCCAACTCCAGCAACAAACATATCAAAATCCTTATTCATCTGATCCATTATTTCTATAGCTGTGGTTTTCATATGCATCTCTGGATTATATTTATTTTCAAATTGTTGAGGCATAAAGTAACCATCATTTTCTTCTACTAATTCTGCTGCTTTATTTATGGCACCTTTCATTCCCTTTTCCCCTGGAGTTAATACTAGCTCTGCCCCGTAGGCTTTAAGTAAATTTCTTCTTTCCATACTCATAGTATCAGGCATGACCAATATTACTTTATATCCTTTAGCTGCTCCAACCATAGCTAGACCTATACCTGTATTTCCGCTTGTAGGTTCAACTATAGTATGACCTTCCTTTAGCAAGCCATCTTCTTCTGCCATTTCTATCATATTTAATGCTATTCTGTCCTTTACACTACTACCTGGGTTAAAATATTCAAGTTTTACATAAACCTCTGCACTATTTTCTTCTACAACTCTATTTAATTTAACCATAGGGGTATTGCCAACTAATTTTGTTATATTATTTACTACTGTCATAAAATCACTCCTCTTTTTATTCCCTTGTATTCTTATCGGATTTTAAGTGTATTATATTTTTTTTGCACAAAAATGTCAAGTGTATAACTTTATTTTTTTTGGAAAAAGTAATTATTATATAGCTACACGCAATATTATATATTATCTTATATCTTTAAATTTTTTATTCTTAAGGAGAATATATGAATATCAAAAAAACACATATTAAGCTTTTATTAATTGGTTTAGTTACAGGTATAATTAATGGACTCTTTGGATCAGGAGGAGGTACTATAATAGTTCCTGCCCTTGTATTTATCTTATCCTTGGAACAATACAAAGCCCATGCTACTGCAATTTCCATAATATTGCCCCTATCCATAGTCAGTACAATTATATATTTAAGAAGTGACATTATTGATTTAAGTATTGCCCTTATGATTACATCCGGGGGAATTATAGGAAGCATATTGGGGGCCAAATTTTTAAATAAAATTCCAAGTAAAATACTTAGAAAAATATTTGGAATATTTATGATTATTGCAGCAATAAGGTTGGTGATAAAGTGAAATTATTCATTATTGGTTTTTTATCGGGAATTATAAGCGGTATGGGCATAGGGGGAGGTACAATTTTAATACCCAGTCTAATATTTTTTGCAAATCTCAATCAACATCAAGCCCAGGGAATAAATCTTATAGTCTTTATTCCCATTGCCATAGTAGCCCTCATAACCCATTTTCTAAAGAAAAACCTATGTTTTAAAATAGCTATTCCCTTAATAATAACTGGACTTATTGGTGCATATATTGGTTCCAAAATAGCTATCACCATATCATCTGATACACTTAGAAAGATATTTGGAGTATTTTTATTATTAATGGGACTATATGAATTTTTCTATAATCCAGAAAGGAACAAAGAAGGGTAATCTGTACAGGGCAGACAAAATTAACTAAAACATGTTAATAAACCGCCTTTAGACAAAGGAAGCAAAAATGGGAGCCATTCCCCAGGATTTGTGAAAATATAGAATAAGGGAGAAAATCGGTTGAATTCCACTGTTTGAGCGGAGCCAGTTTGGAATTCTATTTTCGACCGTTTCTCTATATTTTCCAAATCCGAGGACCGGCGGACATTTTTGCTTCCTTTGTCTATGCTTTAGGCTATCTATATCAATAGCCCCTATTTTTCATCTAAAGCAACTAAAACACAGTCACCAAACACAATATTCAACCCTAGACCTTCTGCCTTTTCTATTACCCTTTCATCGGCCGCTCCCGGTTGGAACCATAGGTACTTTATTCCTAGGGCATTTGCCATATCTATAGATTTCATACTTACCTTTGGAGGTACAACTAGATTTACTACTTCTGGCTTAATCGGTAAATCATCTAGATTATCAAAACATTTTTCTCCATCTATATGGTCATATTTAGGGTTAATTGGATATACATCATAGTTATGATCCTTTAGCTTTTTCCATATTTTATATCCAAATTTATCCTTATTGGTTGTTGCACCTATAACAGCCCAAGTCTTCTTATCTAGCATTTTTTTAATATTTTTATCTATTATATCCAAATAAAACACTCCTTTATCTTATCGTCGTCTTAATTAATTTATACCCTCTTTTTTTTAATTTATTCTTTTCAAATATGTAATTATTTTTATAATAGCTTTAGCTGTATAAATATCTATTCTGTTTCTCTATATATTTCCCAACAGTATATTCCTTCTCTGTAACAGGCTTTACCAATAAAACAGCACTATGATTATGTTTTCTTTTTGCCCTAGGCATTCTATTTCCATTTTCAAAAGCATCTATAATATCTCTAGCGGTAAAATATCTAGTTACCGTTACTTCTTTAGTATTTCCCAAATGACCACAAGAAATCACTACTTTAAAATATTCCATAAAACTTCACCCCATTTTAGTTAATAAAACCACCCTTTCAGATTATTCTGAACATTATATTTAAATATAGCTATTTAATATATTCTATTAACTCTATAGCATGTATTATTCTAAATAATAAGGCTGTGCCTGAAGACACAGCTTTATTTAAGCACATTTCCATTTAATTCTGAAAAATATTCTTCCCCTATATCTTGAATATCCACATTTGCACTAGTTATATTAACCAACAGATTTCTAAGGTCTTCTTCCCTTTCAAAATCACATAGAACAACTATATTTACAGCATCATCATATATGGTTTCATCTATTATATAACCTTCACTTAATAAGTCATTTTCAACCTTACCATATAGTGTATAGTCCATTCTAGCCTTTATCCTTCTATATAACACCTTTTCAACTAAAGTACCTGCTTCTATACCTATTTTAGCTACTTTAGTATAAGCCCTAACTAATCCACCTGCCCCTAACTTTATACCTCCAAAATACCTGGTTACCACCACAACAACATTTCTTAAATCCTCCTTTTTTATTACTTCTAAAACAGGAATACCTGCGGTACCACTGGGTTCTCCATCATCACTATATCTCTGAATATTACTATTTTCTCCAAAAGCATAGGCATAAACATTGTGGGTGGCATCTTTATGTTTAGTATTTATCTTTTCAATAAACTCTATAGCCTCATCCTCACTGGAAATAGGCTTTGCATACCCAATAAATCTCGACTTATTTATAATAACTTCATCTGACCCAAACTTATGTATTGTTTTATATCTATTTTTCATAATTCCCTCCTTTGAACTTTTCTATCCTTTTATAGCCCTATATTAATATACATTATTATATCATGTAAAGCAAAAGAGGCTAAAGTATAAATACAGTGTATAAATATAATATCTTTATAGCTGTAAGGCTTCTTGTAGAAAATCTACCATGCCAAAAGCTGTATTTTTTTGATAAGCTGTGGGATTACGAATCCCCCAGCAACACATAAGTTACAAGTTCCCAGCAACACATAAATTACAAGTTTCCAGCAACATAGGAGTTATAAGTTCCCAGCAACATAGGAGTTATAAGTCCCCAGCAGCTAAATTTTATTGTTATTCTATACCAAATGGCTTTAAAATTGTTCTGAATATATTTAAGACCTAAATGACGTAAGAAAAAAGGATAGCTAAGCTATCCTTTAGACTAATACTACTTCTTGCTCCGATAATTTTTTATATTTTTTATATGATAAATGTACTAAAGATTTGTCTTGATTATATGTGATCATATTAATCGCATCTTCTATATTATAAAAACCACCATCTGTAAATCCCTGTCTTTTGTTTATTTCAAAGTGGCTATCAGCTGTCTCCATTAAATACCATACTATTTGGTTAAAAACCTGTTTTTGTCTTGTAAACGAATAAAATTCGTAACAAGTTTCCCCGGCTGTAGAAATAATATCTACATGCTCCAGTCCAGTCTCTTCTTTTACTCTAAAAAGAGCTGTTTCAGTAGACAGGAAACCATTACGAATTTTTCCTTTGGGTAATACCCATTCACCTTTTTCATTTTTAAGTACAAATACTTTATCTTCTTTAAATACTACACCACCAGCACAATGCCTAAGTATCAATGGAATACGCCTCCTTTTAAGTTTAGGAAAGTTTATAACTTACTGTAATGTTTCTTTTTATTATTATATTTATAATTATACCCAATTATACTAAATATTATAGTTTCAATTCACAAAATTTTCATATATTTTTTATTTTTATAGGTTATACATATCTTGGTTTAAATGAGGAAAAATAAATAATAATAAAGTGTTTTGAGGTGATTTAATGTACGTAATTTATCATTGTGTTGGTGGTACCCATTCTTCTGCTATTGCTGCAGCAATACATTTAAAATTATTACCCACTAATAAAATACCAACTGCTGATGAAATAACTGCTATACCTTTCTTCGATACATTGACCAAAGAAGACCAAGGAAAGATTCTTTTCAGAGGTGTGGATAATAAAGGAAATAAGATTTTCACATTATCTAGACAGTTTGTACCCCAACTGGTTTTACCAGCTATTAAAGATTCCTGGGAACTATCAGGGGGTAATCTTGATGATCTCCTTCTTGTAAACACAATGCCCTCTGTTAATTTTTTAATGAAACTAGGGGGATTTAGTTCAAGGAGACTTCATCTTGTATCCTTTGGCAGACCCATTGTTACAAAGGGAACTATAAAAACCTATAACAATATCTTAAATATAGTTAATAAGACCATAGATAAAATAAAGAATTAAATAGCTTTTATTTTATCTATGGTCTCTATTGCTGCTTTTTTAACATACTCTTTTTCCTTGTCTTTAGACAATATACCTTTAAGCTTTTCAATAGTTTTATCATCCCCAATATGGGATAAAGCCTTAATAGCATATTGCCTTACCTGGGGATTATCATCTAGTATCATATTCTCTAGCCATTCTCTAGTACTATCATCCTTTATTTTTCCTAGGGCAGAACAAGCTAGCCTTCTTATATTTACTTGTCTATTTCTTAACTCCATCCTAAGTAGAGGGAGTAATTTTTTATCTTTAAGCTCTCCAATTAACCATATAAGTATCATTTTATCTTCTAAATTTTTAAACTTAATATATCTCTTATATATATCCTCACAAAGTCTATTTTTTGTTTCTTTATCTAATCTTTTTAAATATAATAATCTTTTATGTTTATCTAGACTTAATAGTTTTACTAATAAATCATTATTTTTATCAGTTTTTTTACTATTATTAAAATACATTTTACTTTTTATTATATGATTTTCCACTTCTTTTTTACTTATACCTCTGATTATTGATATAGCTTTTGTGGTTTTTCCCTCTAGATATAGCATATAGGATATAAAGGGATCATCAATGTTTTGTATATTATTCCACCTAAGTTCATTTTTCTTCACTGGTATCACCCTTTTAGTCTATAATATATTCCTTATATCTATCATAGTCTATTGAGTCTAAAACTGTTGTTATTATTGCTCCTTCTTCTGTATATTCCTTTTTTTCCACCTTTGTCTTATCAAAAATATATGATGAAATATTTCCTTTATTATAGGGAATCAAAAGATTAACTTTATAATACTTTTGAGGTAGATTTTCCTCTATTTCTGTCATCAATCTATCAATATTAGTTCCATCATATGCCGATATAAAAACTTTAGGCCCATTTATATCGTAGTCTACATTTTCACTATTGTTTTTGTCAATTTTATTAAATACCGTTATTATTGGCTTTTCAAGAACATCTAATTTTTTAAGAACATCTAGTGTTGTTTTTATCTGGATATCTAAATCTTCATTTGTTATATCAACAACATGAACCAATAAATCAGCATAATTTACTTCTTCTAATGTACCCTTAAATGCTTCTATTAAATGGGTAGGTAGTTTACTAACAAAACCTACTGTATCAGTTATTAGAAAATGTTGACCATTTGGTAAAGTACTCTTTCTTAAGGTTGTATCTAGTGTAGCAAATAGCATATTTTCTGAATATACTTCCTTGTCTAGATTATACTCTTCACTTCTTTTTATAATATTGTTTAATAATGTGGACTTACCTGCATTTGTATAACCTACCAATGCAACTATAGGTAGCCCTGAATCCATTCTCTTCTTTCTCTTTATTTCTCTGACATTTCCTATTTCCTTTAGTTGCCTTTTTATCTCTGTAATCCTTGATAGTATATGTCTTCTATCTATCTCTAACTTTTTCTCTCCCGGTCCCCTGGTTCCTATACCTGCTCCAGTACGGGAAAGTTGAGTTCCTAACCCGATCAATCTTGGTAAACGATACTTCAACTGGGCTAATTCCACCTGTAGTTTACCTTCCTTTGATGTAGCCCTTCTAGCGAAAATATCCAATATAAGATTGGTTCTATCTATAACATTTCTACCTATTATTTCTTCTAGATTCCTTATTTGAGCTCCCGATAACTCATCATTAAACACCACAGTATCTATATCTAGCTCTTCACAATAATTATGTATTTCTTGAGCCTTTCCCTTTCCTATATAATAGGCTGAATCTATTTTATGCCTATTTTGGACTATTCCCTCTATAGGCTCTGCTTCAGCAGCAAAGGTTAATTCCTTTAGTTCATCCATGGAGCTATCGATATCAATTCCCTTTTTATCATTTAAGCTTACACCTACTAATAATACCCTTTCTTTTTTGTTGTCCATTTCTTCTCTCATAGTATCACCCTCTTGTATTTATATACTCTCTATTATATAGTATATCAAAAAATCATCAACTTAACATTAATCTGTTGGCACAGCATTCCAAAATTCCTCTTCAGGTACGAATATATAGCTTTCAGGTACATCTCCAACTATTACTGTTTCAGCAATAGGTACAGTAGAGGAGACTTCAACAGTATTTGAAGTTAATGGAACAATAATTCTTACCTTTGAGTTTATAACTAGATAAACTTTATGTATTGTCTGATTTATACCAGCATTTTGAAACTCAGTACTAAAGTCCACCGTCACAGTACCTTGGGGTACTATCTCAACCTTTATTTTAGGACCATACTTGGCTAGTATTTGACTATTTAATACACTACCGAGGGGCACTCTTATACTATTAGTAGCTATTTGTCTCATTTGATCCTGTACCTCTAGGGCAACATCCGATGCTATGCTATTCATAAGAACTGTATTGGCTTGCATCATAGTAACCTTACCTCGATTATCGGTTCTAACAAATATTAAGTCTTTATACTTTATATCATCTTGTATCTTAGTTTGAACTGCCTCATTTATGGCTTGAGTAGCTATCATTCTAGCCTTTGCCTCAGACATCGCCAATATGGTAGGCTTTATATTTTTTTCAACTATTATAAATCCATATATAGAAAAGACAAGGATTAATACAATTGCAATGAAAAATCCTTTTTTCTTTGATTTTCTGTTTCTCAAAAAAACACCCCTTCTACATTATATGCAGAAGGGGGTTATGATGTTATTTTAAAATTATTTAACTTCAAAACTAAATTATTAATATTTAAGAAATTTCAATGGATCTATCGGTTGTCCATTTTTCCTAACCTCAAAGTGGAGGTGGGGTCCTGTTACATTTCCAGTAGCTCCCGATAGCGATATTACCTGTCCTCTATATACCCTATCCCCTTTTTTTACTTTTAACTTGCTATTGTGGGCATAGTATGTAACATATCCATTTTCATGGTCAATTTTTACAAGATAACCATAACTATTATTCCAACCGGCAAATATAACCTTGCCACCATCGGTTGCTTTAACCGGTGTACCTGTACTCATCCCTATATCTATGCCATTATGATTGCTTCCCCACCTTGGTCCATATCTTGAGGTAAGACTTCCTCTACTTGGATTCCGAAAGGAACCATATGCCATGGTTTTAGGTCTTCTTTTAGTACCCTTTAACACAATTTGTTCTGTAGGTTCTTTTATGATTTGTTCATTTATCAAGTCCTTATTTATTTCTACTCCATCTTTCCAAATAATCTCGGCTTCTACTATCTTCTCTCCTTTTTCTCCCTGCTTTTTTATCTTAGAATCCCCTTGATACATAGAATCAGTTTCTTCATATCTAACCTCATAGGGAATCTGTTCTTTATATTCTGTTTCTTCTATTACTTTTACACTTATTAAAGGCTTTGGAATTGTAAGTTTTAATGTTTGTCCAATCTGAAGCTTATCTAAATCAATTTCTGGATTAGCTTTTTTAATATCTTTTAAACTTATATCATATCTTACAGATAGTTGAGAGATCGTATCCCCTTCCTGTACTACGTATTTTTTTATTTCATCTTTTCCTATTGATATAAGATTATAGGCCTTTTCAGTCTCTATTATCTCACTAAAATCTACAAACTTTTTAGTTATATTAATATCCTGAAAAAAGCTTACTTCTTTGATTTTATCACTTTTCACTCCTTCTAAGTATTTAGCCTTTAAATCTTCTAAAATTTTATTAGCTGACATTTTATTATCTAATATAGCTAAGTCTTGTCCATCTACTTTTAATGAGTATCCTTCTACTTTTACGGTAATATTATTCTTTATCTTAGATTTAATATCATCTTTATCTAACCCGTTGCCTTTAAATTTTGAGGTTTTCTCAAAGGTAATATTTTCAAGAATTTTAACTTCCTTATTGTATTTATCTTCATATTCTGATTTAATATCCTTTAATATATTTACAACATCTTCTTTTTCTTTAACATTTCCTATTAACTTATCACCTATTTTCACTGCATAACATCTACTGGATATGTATCCGGTGGTCACTGTTATTATTGTTAACAATACTACAATCCCTAATACAAGTAATCCCTTTCTATTTTCTATATTTAAAGACTTCATTTTAGACCCTCCTATTAAATTCCTTTGTCATTATAGCAAAGTTACATTAAAAATCCAAATATGAACATATGTCAAATACCATGTTAATCATTAAAGATTAAGTAATAATCAAATTAGGTAAATCTTTTTAAAATGTCCTTATTGATTCTATCAAAAGAATATTAACAAATTATGAACAAAACAAAAATACTCCCCTTTTAGTGCTTCTTTCTTCATTTGGGGTACACGGGATAAATTATATGGACTTTATTATTCTATATTATGGGTAAACATTTGGTATATGGTGTTGTAGGCTCTAATATACTATTAGAGATTTAAAATGGTCCTGAATATATTCAGGACCTAAATGGAAAATATATCTTTATATCAAAGAATAGATTCCTCTCCAAATCACTATTACTTATAGCTTGTCATTTCTAATTATTTTTTTCAATATATTTTTATAATCTTTAGCCCTTTGTGATGGAGCGACAATATGTCTACCTTGCCATTCCTTCCCTGTTCCCACAAGTAAAATTGATTCTAAATCATATATTCCTAACATAAAATCATCAGAACCCATCCCATTATCTCTGTATACCCCACCTAGCATCCGCTTAGTTTCTGAAGGTCCTGTTAAAGCATGAAAGTTATATTCTTTGCCGTCTATAAGTATGGTTCCTTCAAGCTTTTGAATTAAATGTATATCAAAGTCTAATATAGAGCCCCTTATTATTCCCCTATGAAGTTTAGCATTAATTTTAATTGTAGTATTTTTTATGATTTTATCTTTGCTAGGCTCCATAATAGTAGCTTTATTAAAGGTTTTATTTATTTCAATTGGTATTCTATAAATGTTCAATCCTATCGAAATCCCCAATGTGATTGTAATTGTTATTATTAATATATACATTCTTTTAGATAACTTCTTCATAAGTTTACTTCTCCTCTCATCCTTAAGTATTAGTTTTACTATTGTAAATATATCTTAAAAAAATATAAGTTATTTTTAGCTCTCAATTGGCAAGTCTACTGAATATATATCTGAAAATTCAATGTGTATGTTTTCCACATTACCTTTTCTTGGTATTAACTGTTTTCTTCTAATGATTTTCTCTTTTTTTATTACATTAACTGGAAGTTCTATAGTAAACTCGGTTCCAACCCCTTCTTCACTTTCAACTGATATTTTACCCTTATGGGCCTCTACCAAGGTCTGTACTAAAGATAAACCTATGCCACTTCCTTCATTTTCTCTACTTATATTGGAATTAACTTGTTTAAATCTTTCAAATATACCATTTATCTTACCTTTAGGTATTCCTATTCCTGTATCCCTTACTGAAATTACCACATTATCTCCTTTATCATATATATTAACATATATACTTCCCCCTTTTTTTGTGAACTTAATGGCATTAGACAATAGATTTAAAATAATTCTTTCTATTTTTTCAGGATCACATGCAATTATTTTTTCCTCTATTTCTGTATCAAATATTAATTCTATTCCCTTTACTTTAGAAAAATCTGCAATAGATAGAACTATACTTTCAATCACATGAATAATATTATGATTATTTAAATTTAACTTCAGAAACCCTGAGTCAAAGCGAGTTACATCCACAATATTATTTATCAATCGTAATAATCTATAACAGTTCTGTTTCATAACCTTTAAATTTCTTTGAAGAGTTTCACTATAATTATCATCTTTAGAGCTTTCATAGACATTTGACAATAGTTGAACCCCTCCAAGTATGATATTTAACGGCGTTTTTAATTCATGGGAAATATTAGAAAATAACTGGGTTTTTATTTGATCATACTTGGCTTTCTCTTCTAATTGTCTATCCTTTATTTTTACTTTCTCTTCTAAGGCCTTCCTCTTTTCTTTCTCAGTTAAATCTTTAAAGCACCAAATCATTCCTTTATCTTTGCCCTCAACTATCAATGGATAGAAATGTCGCTCTACCATTTTTCCATCTTTAAACAATAAATAATCAACTTGGCTGGCTGTACTTTTAATTATATCTTTTATTTTATCTTCAAAGTTATTGGGTTCTGCTAATTGTTTTTTTAACTCCCTTGCCAATACCCATCCATCTTTTTCATTTAATAATTGAAATGATGATTTCCATATATTGTTAAATGCTTTGTTTTTATAAATAACCTTGCTATTGTTATCTAATACTAGTACCCCATCTTCTATCCCTTCTAATATAGATTTAAGTGTTTTCTTTTCCTGCTTTAACTCCCGATGTGCTTTTTTAAGGTACATTATATTTTTATTTTTTTCAGTTATGTCATAGACAATAGAAAATAAATATTTTCTATTGTCTATGGTAATAGGACCACTGGTTACTTCAACATCTTTTATAACTCCATCATAAAGTTTATGTTTAAAATGAAACCTATTTTTCTTTTTTACCAATGCATTGTTCATACTTTCATTGACAAAACCATTAGACTCTATATTTATTTGTGAAATGTTCATCCCTGTAAATTCATCTTTTTCATATCCATAAAAATAGCAAGCTGATTGATTTGCGTAGTTTATAATACCTGTATTCGGATCAATCAATAGCATTATAGATTTATTATTTTCAAAAAAGTTAATAACCATTTTTTTATCTTTACTATATCCGCAGTTAGATTCTAAGGCTTGGTTCTTTTTATAGTTAATACTCTTGGCCCCTTTCAGTTTTTTTAATTCAGACTTCAGGTTTTTATTTTCATCCTCTAGTGTTTTAATTTCTTTTAACAGTTCTTTTGAATTTACCAAATTATAAGTCATTTTGAATATTTCCCCCTTAAAGTTATGATATTAGTCATATAAATTTTTATTATTAATTCAATTTAATGCTAATATATGAATAATATAATAATTATTACATACTAGTTTATATATTCTATCTACTTTTAATTTTTCCTTTATTACCCTTTAATTTTATATCCTGATGTTTGTCAAATATGTTAAGTGATATCAAATTTTCTATAGTTTCTTCCCATATTAAACACATACAAAAAAGCAATGGTTCCAACCATTGCCAATAATATATATTGTCATTAAATTTTTATTAATATTTTTATAATAAGTAAATTTACGTATTACAAGTTTGTTTATATCTAATTAATCTAATATTAGTTCTAAAAAAATTGTGGTTTATAACCCCCCCTTCCACTTGATGACATGATTATAAATATTATTATCAGTAAAATAAACTTCTTCATTGTTAATCTTCTTATTATTAGTTATTTAATATGCTTTAGTTCCCTTTGTTAGAAGTAAATAGTTCCGGTATATCTACTTTAGAAATATGTGTTTTTAACTCTGGGGCAATTTTATTATAGCTATCTGAATCAATCCATGAATATACAAAAATTTCTCCTTTATCTTTATCTTCACCCTGCACTATATATTCCCACCTATCTGGCAAATCCTCTTTGCAATAAAATAAAAAGTCTTCTCTTATTACATCAGATTCAATATATGGTTTATAATACTTTACTTTTCCAACACTACGTATAAAAGTTAGATTAGTTATTCCTGTTTCTTCTTTTATTTCTCTTAAACATCCTTGCAAAGATGTCTCCCCTTTTTCAACACCTCCCCCAGGTAATCTATAATAGGGATATTTTATATCTTTAAAGGATAAAACTAATAACTGAGGTTCTTTTAATCTATTATATCTAAAGATTACACCCATTGCCTTTCTCTTCATATTACCTCCTATTTTACTTTTATTTGAAATTAAGCAATTTCATCATACTTTCCCTTTAATATAAACTCTAAAGTTGCAATTATTACATCTATTCATAGGCCTTTTCAACCATATCATCAACACTTAAGTTATTATATAAATACCTAGATGATTCTACACCATATATCCACTGATTAAAAAAATTTTTTAATTTTATTCCCGAAACTCTTTCGCAGGTTTTCTCAAAATCTTTAAATGTAACTTTTCTTCCTTTATTCTCATATAAAAATTTTTTTATAATCTGAAAAAACTTCTTATCTCCCACTATATTATGTAAAACATATAACACCCAAGGTCCCTTAGAATATGAGTTATAGCCCATCTCATATTTTCCATATTCACAAATAGGGGTGCTAAAATTTTTATAATCTTGATTTATATTATTTATAAAAGTCTCTCTATATTGTTCCATCTTTTCATTTGATTTTTTACGGCCAAAAAATTCTTTAATAGCTAGTATTTCATAATAACTGGCAAATGCTTCGTCAAAGAATCTACTCCGTTGTTCACTATACAACTTTACATTAGCATTCCAAATATGACCTATCTCATGATATAAATGGGTAAAGTTACTTTCTTCATTAAATCCATGTTCCTCCATTACGATATAATTATCCCCTGCCTGGGAGCCATAACCCTCTTTGGTTTCAATTATGGTGAAATAATCATTATTACTGTAATTACCAAAGACTTCTTTATAATAGTCATAAACTCTTTTAACTTCAAACTTAACTAATTCTTTAGCTGACCTTTTATCCTTTGGAAAAGCGAATATGGTTAAGTTAATATCTTCATCTTTTACCATGGAATATTCTGAAATACAAATATCAAATCTATCGGTTTCTTTGTTACTTTCATATAAATAAATCTTTCTTTCATTTTCATTTTTTATTCCTTTTAATACTCCACCACATCCAACAGTATACTCTTTAGGTACATCAACATTTATTTTATACTTAAAAGAATTATAGTAACTTTTTCCTAAAGACTTTTCATTGGGACATGCAATGATAGGATATGCCAGGCAGTCATTTCTAAGCACAGAGAATTCAGTGTTTATATTATCTTTAACATATTGCATAACATGGGTATAACCTTTAAGTTTTCCCTCATATTCTATGTACAATTTTAGTTCTTCGTCCCCTTTTAAAGGTTTCAATAGATTTATTTTAATATAGTTAACTCTATAGTCTCTACAACTAGGAAATGATTTAATTTTTTGAGTAAAATTAATATCACGGTTATTTTTATCCTTTATATAATTGACTTTGAGACCATAATAAAGTAATAGTGGTATTTCTTCACTTATGGTATTTTGATTTTTTAGATTTATTATACCTTTGGATTTAAAACTCCCCTTTGCTGGTTGGATATAAAAATCTAATATATATGATTTTATTTTAGGTAATTTAACTTCTTTGATAATAATCCCCCCTAGTAAATAGCTTTAAAATAAATTTTTTTATTAAATACAATTTTACTTAATATTCCCATATGTGTCAAAACTATTTTGGTTGAACAAAGGCGACTTTGCCCCTTCTTTGTTCAGTTTAGATGACAAAGGAGGTGAGACCATATCATATATGCAGGGATTCAATATATTGAATCCCTTGGGTCTTCTTTTAAAAGACCTATTATGGCAAAAACTGTGTTTTTCAATAAGCTGGGGGATTACGAATCCTCCAGCAACCAAATTTTATTATTATACTATATAGTCTTAAAATCGTCCTAGATATATTCAAGACCTACATATAGAGATTTTCCACTTATTTTTGGTATTTATCCCAACCTTACATTTTTTCAAAAAAAGAGAATCAGATTTGCACCTGACCCCTCCACAAGATAAAACCTATTTATTTTCAAATCCTAGAGATTTAAAAACCATATCTGTAGCATAATCAATATTTCCATACTGTACAAATGCTCCAAAGTATACTGTCAAAAACCCATCTACAACTTCTTTTTGTCTAGCTGTTAATGAAACTTTTTCAATTGCTTTATCAGCAATGTCATTGAACTGTTTTATATTAAATGTTTTCTTTGCAAGTAAATCCTTAAACTCTCCTTCGAAATTTTTAAACACCTTTAGTATTACTTCCTTTTCTTTCTGCATTTCTTCTTTTGATATAATATCTTCCATAGAAAAACCTCCTAAATATTATGTTCTACATAAGTATATCATTAATTTAACCATCTATTTATACATAATATATACAAATTACACGATTTATTTTATTATACCATTATATTTATTATATATCTGACCATAATATAAATAATGTATATTATAGGTTTATATAGCATTTTATTCTATTTTTATTTTAAAGTTATAAAAATACTGGACTTTTATTTCTTATATTTTTGTTATATGATATAATAAACTTTGGTATATTGATATTATGTGTCCCTTATTATTAAGGAGGTATAAATATGGACCAAGAAAATGAAACAAAATCTAGACGAAATAAATCCAAGGAGAAGAAAAAGAAAGATAATGATAAAGGCAATAAGAAAAAATTAAGTATATTTAGACTAATATTAATTATTTTTATTATGATTTGTTTTATAAGTGCTGGAGCTGTAGCAGGGCTTGTTTTAGCAATAGCTAGAAGTGCCCCTGATGTGGACCCTACTGACATACTATCGACACTAAATGAACATTCCCTTATTTTAGATGAAAAGGGAAATGTAATTGAAAAAATACAAACTAGAGAGTTTAGAACAATCGTTCATCTTGATGAAATTCCTGATTATGTAGAGGATGCCTTTGTTTCTATAGAAGATGAAAGATTTGAGGAGCATATGGGTATTGACCCTAAACGTATATTGGGAGCACTTTGGGCAGACATTAAAGCTGGAGCTCCAGTACAGGGTGCTAGTACTATTACCCAACAGCTTGTTAAAAATAAGTACTTAAAAGATCAAGTTGATAAACAAAACCTTTTAAATGATGTTAAAAGAAAAATTAAAGAAGCCTATCTAGCTATCAAAATGGAAAGGGTTTTAACTAAAGAGCAGATATTAGAGGGTTATCTTAATACAATATATATGGGACAAGGTGCTTATGGAGTTCAAGCAGCATCAAAAATTTATTTTTCAAAAGATATCGAAGACCTAACTATTGCCCAAGCTGCTTTAATCGCCGGCTTAACGAAAAATCCAGTTAGATATGCATTATATAAAACAGACTTACCTCAAAATGTTAATGAAGAAGTAGTAGATGTTGTCGGTCACATTTATAAAGGTGGACAAAAATATGCTATTTGGTTAAATGAAAAATATAAGCAAACCATTCTTAAGCGTCAAAAGACTATATTAAATAAGATGTTAGAGCTACAAAAAATAAGTAAAGAAGAATATGATTTAGCAAAAAGTGAAGATGTTTGGTCTTCTATTAAGCCCGACGAAAAAAGACTCGAGGGAATATCCTCTTATTTTGCCGATTATGTTAAAGATAAAGTAGAAGAGGACTTAATGGAAAAAGCTGGTTATTCCGAAAGGCAAGCGGAGGCTCTTTTGTTAAGCGGTGGTTTAAGGATATATACTACGATGGATATAGACCTACAACATAGAGTCGAAGGAGTCTATAAAAATTTTGACACTATAATGAGAAAGTATAGTCGTATAAAAAATAATGACCCATTATTGGTAAATTCAAAAAATATTAGAAATGGCAATATAGTCAGTGACCATGGGCGAATTCTATATCGTTCAAAAAATAGTTTAATAGATAACACTTCTAATTTAATTATTGAAAAAGGCACATATAATTTTGATAATAATGGAAATCTAATCATAAATAACAATAAAATATCAATTTATAAAAGTGGCTTAGATATAGATGATTATTATACTAAAAACCAAAATAAAAATATTTTAACCCATCAGGTTAGACCTTTATTAATTGATAAAGCATCCTATGATACCAAGGATGTTAGTGGTGGTAAAGGTACTATTATAATTAAAAAGAGCTTTTTAGATAAAAACAATGACTTTAGTAAAACTGATAATAACGGAAACCTATTAATCAGTAATAAATACTTTATGGTAGAAGACGGTGTTATCCAACCTCAATCTGCTGTAACCATATTAGATTATAGAACCGGTAAGATTAGAGCTATGGTTGGAGGAAGAAACTTTGAAGGTAGTAGAATCTTAAATAGAGCCACTAATTCTAAAAGACAGCCTGGTTCAGCGATGAAACCATTAGGTGTTTATCTACCGGCATTAAATAATGGATTTACTGCTGCCTCAGTAATTGATGATACTCCATTTTATAATCCTGATACAGGAAAGCTTTGGCCTAAAAACTGGTATAGTGGTTATAGGGGATTAACTCCTCTTAGAGAAGCTGTCGAACAATCTAGTAATGTCACTGCAGTTAAAATGCTTGAAAAAATAGGTATAGGGACATCTATAGATACCCTTAAAGGCCTAGGTTTAGATGACAGTCTTGTTACTAGAGATGAAAATAAAAGTAGAAACGATGAGACCTTGGCCGCTTTAGCACTAGGTGGTATGTCTCAAGGTATTAGTCCCCTTGAAATGAGCGCAGCATATGGTGCCATTGCCAATAAAGGAGTATATACTGAACCTATAGTTTATACCAAAGTATTAAATGCAAGTGGAGAAGTTATACTAGAAAACTCACCTTTCAAAAATAGAGTAGTTACTGCAGATGTTGCATATATTATGAATGATATATTAGAATCAGTTGTGACCGATGGCTTGGGTAAAAGAGCTATCTTTGATAGATATCTATTTGATGGTGCATATAACAATAAGATCCCTGCTGCAGGTAAGACTGGTACTACTCAAGAACAAACAGATGTATGGTTTGCGGGATATACTCCCTATTACTCTGCCGGTGTTTGGATTGGTCATGATATTGCTGAAATCAAGCTACATGAAGGAAGTACCAGTAGTATAGCTACCATGTTCTGGGCCGAGATCATGAAAGAGGTCCACAAGGGTCTAGAACCAAAGGACTTTGAGATGCCAAACAATCTAGTTACTCAATGGGTTTGTAAAGATTCTGGTAAACTTGTTACAAAATATTGTAAAGAGGACCCTAGAGGTAGTAGAGCTAGAAGGGAATTATTTGTTAAAGGTACTGAACCAACTGAATATTGCACTACCCATGTAAAGGTTAAAGTTGATACAAGTACAAACAAATTGGCAACCGAATATTGTCCTGAAGATTTAGTTGAAGAAAAAGTATTTATCAAAAGAGAACCAGCTTATAATCCTGAAGACCATAATGGAATAGTTCCTAAGGATTATCAATATACTGTGCCAACTGAAGAATGTGATGAACATACTGAAGAAAACACTACAGATGATGATGATGATGATGGTTGGTTTAAAAAGTGGTTATTTGGCGATGATGATGAAGAAAAGGATAATAATGATACGAATGATAATGACAATGACAATACAATCAATATACCAGAAGATAATAGTGATGATAAAGAAGATAATAGCGATAATGAGTAAATAAGTTGGGGGATTACGAATCCCCCAACAACACAAGGGTCACAATGACACAAGGGTCACAACACACAAGGGTCACACTAGTAAAAGGGTCACACTAGTAAAAGGGTCACATTATGTGACCCTTTTACTATTCTTCTGTTTTATCATCTGGTGGTGATGAATCCTTATCTATAACCCTTAAAACATCCGGTCTCATTCTAACCTCTGGTATTGGTTTTCTCATTATTATGCTAGAAAGAGCTTTTTTATTAAATGGAATTAATGGCCATAAGTAGTTTATCCCACCAAAAGTTTTCGTTCTTAACAATGTTACCAATAATATTAATACCCCTATGCCAAATCCATAAAAATTAAATAAACCTGTTAATATTAATAGTATTAGTCTAAAAAGTCTTAATGCCAAGGCAAACTCCATACTGGGAGTTGCAAACATACCTAGCCCTGCTATTGCTCCATATAATACTGTTTCAGGTATAAACCATCCCACCTTTATGGCAAATTCACTTAATAATAATGCTCCAATTATACCTAAAGATGTTGTCAATGCCGATGGAGTATGGATAGATGCCATTCTCAACATATCTATACCTATTTCCAATAATATTAGTTGAACCAATAAGGTTATTTCTCCTGTTTTTTTAGGCCCTATAAAATTTAACCATTCCGGTAAAACTTGCTGATTAGTTGCCAATAAAAGCCATAATGGTGGTAATATATAGGATAATGTTATAGCAAAAAATCTTACCCATCTTAAATAGGTTCCAACTGCAGGATTTTGATAATAATCTTCAGCATGTTGAGTAAAGTGAAATATTGTAGCAGGCAGTATCATAACACTAGGTGTAGTATCAACCATAACCACAATGTGGCCTTCCAATAGATGGGCCGCTGTAACGTCAGGTCTTTCGGTAAATTTAGCTTGGGGAAACGGATTCCAATTTCTTCCTAAAATAAATTCTTCCAAACTTTTAACTCCCATTACCAACGAATCCTTATCAATCTGTTCTAATTTCTTTTTAGCGCTTTTTACTAAGTCAGGATTGGTTATATCCCCTATATAACCAATGACCACATCACTTTGAGATCTTTTCCCAACTTTAGCTATTTCAAATCTTAAATTAGGATCCCTAATTCTTCTTCTAATAAGGGCTGTATTAAATACTATTGTTTCTACAAAACCATCCTTTGGTCCCCTAGTGGCTTTCTCTAAGTCTGGTTCCTCTGGTCCCCTTGCAGGATATGTTCTTGCATCAATGACTATTATATCGTCTAGGCCTTCCATAAATAATGCTGCAGCTCCAGAGAGTATTAGGTATTCAGCTTCATTTATATCATCTGTGGTGTCACATTCCACATAGGGGATTTTTCCTTCAACTAATTTTTTTAATGTATCAGGCACTATTTCTTCTCTGTTGCTTTTTTGCAATATTGCCATTATCCACAACATCATATCGTCCTTAATGAAACCATCTATATAAAAAAAGGTAGCCATTTTTCCTCCGATGTTTATATTTCTTCTTATTATGTCAAAGCTCTTACCTACACCTAATTTATTGGCTAAATTATCTACTGTTTCATTAAAGTCCTTTTTATTTTTCATTTAATTTTTCACTCCTGCTAAGTAGTTCTTTAAGAGCTTTAGTTAGTATAGGTGCTCCCTTATGACAATCATCCCTACCTTTCATTTTCCCTGGGTCTCCTATACCAACTACAATCGGTAAATCAAAATCATTAAGGGCATCTACAGTGTCCCCATATAATATATCATCATTGGTTTCTTTTCCCACCTTATTTACTGCTTTATTTATTACTTTTCCCCTATTATCTATGGAAAAGTCAACTTTTATTCCTTCTACTCCTTCGGTGTTAGAAGCAACGGCTATGACCCCCAATACTTCCATATCTGGGTCATTTATTATTAGCTCCAATGCCCTCTCACCTTTTCCCTTTCCTGGGTCACCTATATCATCCACCATTATAACTACTGGATCATATTTAGCTACCTTTATTAAATTTACTATTTTGTCTCCAGTAATAGGTGTTGGATTTCCTGCCGATTTAGAAATGCATCTGCCTCCAACATTTTTTGTGGCTATTTCCACTGCTTTTCTAGCCACATTATCACCATCTGTTACTAAAATAATTTTTCTCTTCATAAAATCTTCCTTTACTTCTTAGTTTTTGGATCAAAAATTATTGCCATTATATATCCAAATACAGTGGCAGCTGCCACACCTCCTGCCGTAGCCTGTATTCCTCCTGTAAATGCACCAATTATACCATCCTTGCTAACTGCTTCTATTACCCCTTTTGCCAGTGAATATCCAAACCCAGGTAAAGGAACCGTTGCCCCTGCCCCTCCAAAATTTACTACAGGTTCATATATTCCCAATGCTGTTAATATTGCACCAGAGGTTACAAATAAAACTAATATATGGGCTGGAGTAAGTTTAGTAATATCCATAAGTAATTGTCCTATTACACAAATAGTCCCTCCTACAACAAAGGCTTTTAAATAGTCCATATTTGACCTCCTATTCTTTTATAGTACTAATAGATACAGCATGGGCTATCCCAGGTATTGATTCTCCTTGTTGTACACTGGTTGGAGAGAGTAAAGCTCCTGTTGATACCAAAAGTACTCTTTTTAAACTTTGTTTTTTTAAATTCTTAAAAATATAGCCATTAAAAACCACTGCTGAACATCCACATCCGCTTCCTCCCGCATGGGTATCTTGTTTTTTAGGGTCGAATATTTCTATCCCACAGTCAGAAAAAATATTAGATATATCATATCCCTCTTTAGCTATTAATTCCTCAGCTATTGACTTCCCTATACTAGCTAAATCTCCAGTTATAATTAAATCATAGTCCTCTGGTGTGAAGCCTGTATCGTTAAAATGGGCTACTATTACATCTGCAGCCGCTGGGGCCATGGCAGGTCCCATATTATTGGCATCTTTTATACCGGGATCTATCACTTTTCCTGTGGTTACATGGGTTATATAGGGACCCATACCATAGGAAGATAAAACTGATGCCCCAGCACCTGTAACAGTCCATTGGGAAGTTAAAGGTCTTTGATTGCCATGTTCCAATGGAAACCTATATTGTCTCTCTGCCGTGCTAAAATGGCTTGAAGTGGCACATACTACATTTTCTGCATATCCTCCGTCTAATATCATAGCTCCTAAACTCAGTGATTCACTCATTGTAGAACATGCTCCATATAATCCGAAAAATGGGATATCAAATTGTCTAGCAGAATATGATGAAGCTGTTATTTGGTTTAATAGATCCCCAGCAAATAAATACTCCACCTTACTCTCTATTAATTGGGCATTCTTTAATGCCATTTTTATAGCTTCTTGTTGTAGCTTTGTTTCACACTTTTCCCATGACTCTTCTCCCCATAAGTCATCCTGTAAAACTAAATCAAAATAGTCCTTAAGGGGTCCCTCCCCCTCCTTTGGTCCCACAATCGTTGCTGTTCCTATAATAGATGGCGGATTATCAAACTTAACTGTCTGTTCACCTATTTTCTTTTGAGCCAACTTTATTCCCCCTATGCTTTAAATAATAGATAAATTATCCCTATAAACACCGATGTTCCAAATCCATATACTAAAACAGGCCCAGCTATGGTAAACATTTTTGCAGCTATCCCTAAAACATAACCTTCCCTTTTATATTCCATAGCTGGTGAAACTATTGAATTAGCAAAACCTGTTATGGGAACTATTGAACCTGCTCCAGCAAATTTGCCTAATTTATCATAAAGTCCTAGACCAGTAAATAATGCTCCTAAAAAAACTAATATTATTGCCGTAGCTGCTGCTACGTTTTTTGGGCTTAAGCCATAATTTTTCAATGTGTTTG
This sequence comes from Dethiothermospora halolimnae, assembly GCF_037577855.1. NCBI lineage: Bacteria > Bacillati > Bacillota > Tissierellia > Tissierellales > Thermohalobacteraceae > Dethiothermospora > Dethiothermospora halolimnae. The sequence continues at coordinate 80,998 of NZ_JBAKFX010000002.1, forward strand.
TTATTATTTGGCCTATTATACATATTAGGCCTCCCACCACAAAAGCCTTTATACAATTTTTGAAATAGTTAGGCTTAGGAATTTTTTTATCTACATAGCTTTGATAATCTTTTTGATTTATATTTTTCAAATATTTTCACCCTTCCTTATCTAATATTCCCTATTTTTTTGTTTTTTATTGGTGTTGTAATTTCGTTACCAAAATCATACTTTCTATCAATATATCTACTCTTATCTTTCTGGATTTCATCTCCTAATAAGTAATTTGAAAATTCTTTTTTATATTCCATGTTAATTAAACACCACCCTGTTTCATATCTCTAGTCTAAAATAAACCAATGGATTAATGAGCCTACTACTTTACCCAGCGCCATAGATATAAAAACGTAAAATACGTACTGTCTTATTCTAAGTCGTCTTGCTAATATGGGTATGACATTTATAACCTCTGCTAATGCTGCAGCTAAAAGGCCCACAAATATTCCTATAAAAGTGCCAATGGGAATTAATATTATGTCATTTAAATTGAATTTAAATTGAAAAAAAATCAAAATACTTGTTAATGTAGTAGTTACTGTTAATAATTTTTCATAAAATCTTATAAGGGTAGTACTTTTAGATATCTGTGCCAATCTGGGAACAATATCTAAAAGAGTTATAAATGCTCCCACCGCACTACCTGTTACTACTCCTCCTGAAAATCCTACTAAAATTAATATTAATGTGTCCAACTATGATCACCACTTTATTTTCTCTTATTATGTTTTGTCTCATCTAATATATATTCATCCATATTTTTTTCATAAAGACGCATTTCCACTTCAAGGGGACTAGGCTCTTTTTTCCATTTTTTCTTAAATATGTTGTTAAAAAAAATGGCCATACCTATTCCTATACCTAAAGAATAAGGAACCATTAATATAGAAGGTCTTTTTACTTTATCACCAGTTACCAACGTATAAATAGACTTTAATGAGTCTTCCATTCCCACATCCACATGAAAGTTAATAATGGCTATTGCTGAACCTAAAGATAATATTAAACATACCACAATTACTTTTATAATCTGTAGCAACTTCCCTGAATCCTTTTCCACTTGTATATCTATTAAAATTTCTGGACCACCATAGATAATAATATCTACGTTGTCATATATTTTGTATATTTTTTCTATTATAGTTATACTAGATATTACCTGACTCTTTGCTTTATCAGAAGCTTTAATTACAAATATATCTAATACCCTATCTTTTATCTCTTTATCTTTGCAAAATACCGATGCTATATTCATTAATCTAATTTCTTCCCCAGGCTTTACTTTGATCTTAGGTTCAAATTGTATAAATATTTGTTTTTTATTTATACAGCACCACCCCAATATTTTTATTTACATCTAATAAATTTTCTACCAATTTAGCTTTTTTAGGTACTTCATTATTTGATTTGTTACTAGAGTATATATACCAACCTACTGAAAAAAAAGAAACCACCAAAATGCTAATCAATAATAATCTACCTAATTTAAATTTCATAACATCACTCCATATTTCGTTGTAATCTTATTATTTACTATAAAGAAAATTTAATTCAAAAAAAGAAGACATATAAATATGCCTTCTTTTATTTATTAAGCATTTTTTTCATATTTTTTAATACCCTCTTCTCTATACGGGAAACTTGAACTTGAGATATTCCTAACATTTTAGCTATTTCAGTCTGGGTCTTATCTTTGAAATAACGCATAATTATAATCTGTCTATCCCTAGGTTTTAATTTACTAAGTCCCTGTTTTAATGCTATTCTATCTAGAATCTTGATATCACTTTCCCCTTCGTCTTCTAGCTTATCTATCAAGTGAATAGGAGAACCATCATTCTGATGAATAACATCATATAAATAATCAGGGTGATGATTTGAATCAAGGGCCATTATGATATCTTCCTTGTCCACCTTAATATCCTCTGAAATTTCTTGTATAGTAGGTTCTCTACCATATTCTTTAGTTAACCTTTCCTTAGCCATTTTAACTTTACTTGCAGTTTGTTTAAGGGATCTACTTACCTTTATTATTCCATCATCCCTTAGAAACCTTTTTATTTCTCCAATAATCATAGGTACTGCATATGTAGAAAACTTTACTTGAAATTTAGGGTCAAACTTTTGTATAGCCTTTATAAGTCCTATTGAGCCCAGTTGAAATAGATCCTCCGTCTCATAACCCCTATTTTTAAATCTATTTAAAACACTTTTGACTAGCCCTAAATTATGATTTACTATCCTTGCTTGGGCTTCATTATCCCCAGTTTGAGCCTTTTCTATTAATTCCATAGTTTCTTCGTGACTTAATAATTTATCAGATACCTTAGGTAAAGAGTTACTTTTCATATCATCTACTCCTTAGAGGTAACACTATTAAATTCTTTTATCATTTTTATCTTCGTTCCATTTTCTTGGTCAGAATATACCTCTAATCTATCCATAAAAGTCTCCATAACCGTAAATCCCATACCTGATCTTTCTAACTCTGGACTTGAGGTATATAATGGTTCCATTGCCTTATTTACATCTTTAATTCCTCTTCCATTATCTTCTATAATTATTTCAAGTTTATTTCCCTCTATACTACATTCAATAGTTATAGTCCCTAGATCATTCCCATAACCGTGTATTATAGCATTGGTAACAGCTTCTGAAACTGCAGTTTTAACATCTGCCAGTTCTTCAATGGTTGGATCTAATTGGGATGCAAAGGATGCAACTACAATTCTAGCAAATGATTCATTTTGAGATTTACTTGGAATTTGTAATCTCATATTATTCTTAAACATTTAATATCACTCCCTTATAAATTATCAAGTGCTTCAAACTCATCTTTATAGACTTGTACAATTTTTAAAATGCCAGACATTTTTAATATTTTCTTTACCCTATCACTAACATTTATTAAAACTACCTTACCGCCATTGATATTTACATTTTTATATCTTCCCATTATAAGGCCAATGCCAGAACTGTCCATAAAGTTTAAACCCTTTAGGTCTAAAACAATATGCTTTAATCTCTTCATATTATAAACATCATCAATCTCTTCCCTGGCATCTTTAGCAGTATGGTGATCTAATTCTCCATTAAAGCTAACAACTAAAATTTCATCTGATATTCTAAAGTTTAATTTCACAAATATCCCCCCTCTTATTTTAAATAAAGCAGTTATACAAACTATTTCTCTATATACATATATATTCCCTTCAATGAATATTGTCTTGTTTTGTTATGTTTAGTAATTATTTGCTATGTAATGTTTTTATTTATTTTATGTTATAATGTAAAACTAAAGGGAAACTATATAATAGCTGTATAAGTTGGGGGATTACGAATCCCCCAACAACTAAATTAGGCTAAAAATACCCTACACTAAATGGGGCTAAAAATAGCCTATAACTAAACGGGGTTTAAAATACCCCACAACTAAATGGGGTTTAAAATATCCCATAACTAAATGGAGTTGGAAATACCACACAACTAAATGGAGTTGGAAATACCACACAACTAAATGGAGTTGGAAATACCACATAACTAAATGGAGTTAGAAATATGCTACAACTAGATAGACTTTAGAAATTTATTAAAATCTAAAATTAACTAATAAAGGAGTGATATATTATTAAGGCATTATTTACATATAACTATGGTGAAGAAAAAATGAAAAAGATAAAAAATTTAGGTTATGATATTATTTTAAAAAAAGAGAAATATTTGACATTTAGTGAGGATATAAAAGATGTTGATGTTCTAGTTTGTTATAATCCTTTTGATACTTTAGACATATCCAAACTTGGTAAACTTAAGTGGATTCAATTATCAAGTGTTGGTATAGACCAAGTCCCAATGGAACATCTAATAAAAAATAACATTACTTTAACTAACAATAAAGGTGGCTATAGCATCCCTATGGGAGAATGGGTTGTTATGAAAACCCTAGAATTGTTTAAAAATAGTAGAGAAATGTATATCAATCAATTAAATAAAAAGTGGCATATGGATACCTCTTTATTGGAGCTATATGGTAAAACAATTGGGTTTATAGGTACTGGTACTATAGCTTCAGAGTCTGCTAAAAGACTCCAAGGCTTTGATGTTAATACTTTAGGTGTTAATACTACAGGAAGAGATGTTGAATATTTTGGTAAATGCTATAGTCTAGATAATATCAATGAAGTTATTCCTAAGTGCGATGTTGTAGTTTTAACAATTCCTTATACCCAGTCCACCCATCATATGGTTGATAAGAAATTTTTAAAACTTATGAAAAAAGAAGCTTATCTGATAAATGTATCTAGAGGCAGTATAATAAAGGAAAAGGACATCATAACTGCCCTTAAAAATAATGATATAAAGGGTGCCGCTTTAGATGTTTTTGAAAATGAACCTTTAGATGAAAATAATCCTTTGTGGGATTTCGAAAATGTTATAATAACATGTCACAATTCTTGGATATCAGAAATGAGAAATGAAAGAAGATATGATACTATATATGAAAATATGAAAAGATTTTTAAATAATGACAAATTAAAAAATGTTATTAACTTAGAAAAAGGATATTAAAAAGATTTATAGTATCTAGATTATTTAGGAAGTAATTAGTCGGGGGATTACGAATCCCCCGACAACTTGCTTGGGACCTGTAACCCCCAGCTTATTTAATTGCTGGGGATTAATAATCCTCCTGCCTATTCTGTTGCTGGGGATTCGTAATCCTCCTGCCTATTCTGTTGCTGGGGATTCGTAATCCCCCAGCTTATTATTATGATTCTATTATATCCTTTGGAATCTTAAATCTTACTGTAAGTTTAGGATCAACTACTTGACATACTTCCACATCCCCAACGGCACTTAATAGCATTCCTGCTTCATTAAAAGGCATATTAAGCTTATCCATAACTAACTTATGCATATCTTTGGTAGCAATGTTTACAGCTTCCTTTAAATCTTCGTCTGACCCAATAGTATATATATATTTATTATCTTCAACCATAGGATTCTTTATTTTTTTATCTTTTAACACTTCTACCTTTACTTTTACAGTACCTGATATTTCTACTCCCGTCACCATTATTTCACCATCTCCCATACAAGCATGTAGATCTCCCATGGCTAATAGGGCACCTTTAGTATTTACTGGGAAATAGACAGTAGCCCCTTCTCTTATGATAGTAGAGTCCATATTCCCTCCATGATAATCCGGTGCTCCACATGATATCTGTTCATCTAATGGGGCCACACCTATAACTCCTATCATAGGAGCTATAGGTATATGGATTTTATCATTAAATATTGCCTTTTTATCTTTTATAGGGACTATCTTTACCTGTGATTCCTTAATTTCACTTCCAAGGAGTCCTGCACCTGGAATAGCAGCCATAACCCCTTTATCCTTTACATCTATTTTTAAAATATCAACTTTTAATGTATCTCCTTTTTCTGCTTCTTCAATATATACCGGTCCTGTTGCAGGGTTTGTTGTTTCCCAACATAATTTTTCAATACTTTGCCCTTCATCGGTTATTTGTTCTTGAAAACAATCAAAGGTTTCAAATACTATAGTACTGTTATTAGGTACAGTCAAAACAGGTTTATTTTTACTGTCCATAAAATATATATTGTGTTCTTTAGATACTTTATATTCCATTTTAATCCCTCCCATATATATAATTAAACATTACTTTAGTGAAATCCTTTATTTCACTAAAGTAATGTTTTAATTATCATCCAATCCTTTAATTTTTCTTTTAGCTTTATTGTATATGCAGGGCTTGTAGATGGCATCCTATAAAACTCTATATTATAAGGCAATTTAAATCCAAAGTGCTTTTTAAAAGACTTCTCTGCTTTACCTCCGTTAAATAATATATAGTTTATATTGGGATATTTATTTAATAAGTTAAAGATATCATTGGGTATCTCGTCTTTTATATTAGAATCTAGACTCCCCTCTCTATTGCATTTATATATTACATCCCACAATGCAATCTTATTTTCCCTTAAAAACTTTACCTTTTCCTCGTATTCGTCTGATTTTTCACTATCAAACACTTTATATATTATGTCCCAAAATTGATTTCTTTTAAATGCATAGTACTGATTTTGCCTTAGAGATTCTTCTCCCGGCATAGAACCTAGTACTAGTATCTTACTGTTTTCATCCACTATCGGTTTAAAAGATTCAAGCATTTTTGGCTCCTTTCTTTACTATGTGTAAAGTGCGAAGTTCGAAGTGCAGATATACATATATCTATGGCTCATCAAATCCCTGTTCTCTGCCCTTTGAACTCTGCACAGAACAAAGAAGCGCCAAAGGCGCCTTTGTTCTTACTTCATATTTTCGCAGGCCATAACCACATGTCTTAATAATATAGATGTAGTTACACTTCCTACTCCTCCTGGTACTGGAGTTATAGCTTTCACTTTGTTTTCTACATTGTCATAATCAACATCTCCACACATTTTACCATTTTCATCAACATTTATTCCAACGTCTAATACTATATTATTATTACCGAAATAGTTTTCAGTAAACATCTTTGCTCTACCAGTTGCTGTGACCACTATATCTGATGCTTTAGTTTTCTCTTGTAACTCTTTGGTTCTAGAGTGGCAAATAGTCACTGTAGACCTTTCTTCTAAAAACATCATGGCTAAAGGTTTTCCAACCACCAAACTTTTATTAATGATAGAAACGTTCGCCCCTTCTAAGGTAGCACCATAATGCTTTAAGATTTCTATTACTGCCCTAGGAGTACATGGTACAAACCCCTTCATGTCTCCTTCAAATACCTTTTCTAAATTAACAGGATTCATACAATCTATATCCTTCTCTGGATTTATAATATTTTTAATTACTTCTTCATCAATTTGGTCTGGTAGTGGTCTAAATATAAGAATTCCATGGATGTTACTATCATTATTTATTCTTTTTATTAAATCAACAAATTCATCCATCGAGGCATCTCTATCAGTCTTAAACACTTCTCCTTCTATCCCCACTGAACTACAATTTTTAAGAATTCCCCTTTCATAGGCAATGTCATCTTGTCTTTCTCCCATACGAACTATTGCTAATTTAGGACTTTTACCCTCTTCTTTTAGTTTTGAAGCCCTAGTTTTTATATTTTCTTTTATTTCCTTAGCAACTGCCTTACCTTTTAATATATGTTCCATACAAATTCCTCCTATTTTCAACTATGTATATATAAATATTTTAGCATATTTTATAATTTCATATCAAATATGTAAACTAATATTAATTTTCATTTTCTTTTCTAGTAAATGCTTTACAAGGATTACCAGAACTTTTTAAAACTACAGAAGATGGTAACATTTTTGATTTAAAACCAAAGTATCCACAGCCCCTAGGTTTAGCTTTTTCCCATGTTATAAAAAAGTATTTACATTTGAAACAATTTATCCTTATTTTTGTCATAAAAACACCCTACTTAGTAAAATTTATAGTCATTATTCCTATTTTGTCATTAACTCTATAGTTATAACCCTTTAGTCCAAAGTTGCCAGATTCTCTAGTTATTTTATTTATAGTATCTGTAATGTTATATATATTTTCATTATAATCTTTTATTTTAATATCTAAATATTTTTTTCCACTGACCATTGTATCCTTTAACATCCTGTAGAATTCATTATAATTTTTTATTATCAATCCATTATGGTTATAATAATTATACCTATTTTTAATAGCCGATGGATATTTTTCTTTGTTCCAGCTATGTTCCTTTGCCATTTCCTCATCCGTCACGTTAAAATAGTCATACCTAAGTACATCACTATTATCATCCATAACTGGATCATCCCAAGTTAAATCTGAGTGATAGTAGTCTCCATCTATCTTTATTAGATTCCAAGCATGGCTTTGATTTTTTCCCCTACCAGTAACAATTATACTTTCAATACCTACTTCATTTAATAGTAATTTCATTGCCTTTGTATAGCCTTCACATACTCCTTTACCTTGTACCAACACTCCATAGGCAGTATACATCTCTGGATTATCTCTATTATTTTTATAATTTTCACTATCATATTTACTATTATTTATTATATAATCATGTATCACTTTAATTTTATCATAATCAGACATATCTCCATCTATGATATTTTCTTTTATCTCTTTCACCTTATCCCTTAATTTCTTTTGATGATTTAGAATAATAGCTTCATTATACTTATAATATGGTTTTAGTACTCCATTACTAAAGTATCTGCCACTATCATAGTAAAGTATATAGGGATTTTCATAGACCACATTTTTTATTATATCAAAAACTTTATCACTATCATTTCTTCCAACAAACTTTGACAAATCAACTTTCTTTTTTCCAGACAATAGACTTTCGTCTATCTTTTCATAAATATTGTCTTCGTCTCTAGAATTATTATTAATATTTTTAAATCCATCTTCTGTTATATCTTCACTAACATTATAACTGTTGTCATTTTCTCTTATCTTAGAAGTATAGGCTATATTATCACTTTTAACTTCGTACAAAAAGGACATGGTTATTATACCAGATGAAAGAAGCCCAACAAATATAACTCCTAGTATTATTAAAAAGGCAATTGGCTTAGGTATTATCTTATTATTTTTTATTTTAATCACACCTTTATAAATTATTAATGCTACGACTTTTTATCTTACTATATATATTATTATTTACCATTTTTAATGTCAAATAAACGGCCTAGAGGCCGTTTATTTTATATTATACCAGGGAATGAATTCCCCCTCTACATCATCCAAGTTCATTATCTACATCTAAATGCAAGTAGCTTCAAATTAATTCGAAGGTTACCTTTTAATAATATAGTTATATTAATGATAAGAATAACTTCTCCTAGATTTATTTATATATTTATCTCTATACATATACCTATCTGCCCTTTTAAAAATTTCACTCATATAACCTACAGAGTGTTTATTATAATGATATCCAATGGACATTCCTATGGGTAATTTGGTATTTATTTTATTATAATTCTTTATAGTTTTCTTTATGTTTTCGACTATTTTTTTTACTGATTCACAATCGATATCTTCTAATATAACTGCAAATTCATCGCCACCGATTCTTGCTAGCAATATATCATCGTTTAAATTAGACTTGAGTATATCTGAAGCATTCTTAATTAATTTATCCCCTTCTTCATGTCCTTTTTTGTCATTAATAATTTTTAAATTATCTAAGTCACAAATTATCAAAGCAACAGGTTTATCTTTACTTTTATCTAACTCTTCTCTTATCTTATCAAAATATGTTCTATTATATATACCAGTCAAGCTATCATGGTAACTTAAATGTATTAATCTCTCCTCTAATTCTTTTCTAGCCTGAATATTTCTAGCTATGCTTTCTATATAGATTAATTTCCCCTCATTATTATAAACCGGTGTTATATATTCTTCAAACCATAAATATTTCCCATTTTTATGTCTAAATCTAGTATGGAAATGTTGATTATAGTCTATCTTTCCAGTGTATTTTTTAAGGTGTTCTTCATAATTATCAGGATGAACTATTTCTAAAGGTATCATAGGATTTTCTTTACATTCATCTGCAGTTATACCTAAGTTATCATATACCGATGGACTAACATAATCAAACTTATAATCTCCTTCCACATTAACGCAAGATATAATATCATTTGCCCTTTCTAGTATCCCCATTAGCCTTTTAAATTTGTTATAATCTTTCTTATATTCTGTTACATCCATCATAGATAAATAGATTGTTTCATTATCATTTTCTTTTATTACTTTTTTCGTTACCCTCATATATGTATTGTTGTTTTCCTTGTTTTTTATGATTAAGTCCCTCTCTACAAATCCTCCAGTATTTGATGTCTCCCTTAAATCCTTATTATCAAAAACTTCTTCAATATTCTTCCCTATTATTTCTTCTCCCTTACATCCTAGTATTCTATAACAATTTTCTGAAATATCCACTATTTCACCCTTTAAATCAACTTGTATAAATACTTCTTTAGATAATTTTTCCTGTATTTTACCCCTTATTGTCACCATAAGCATCCTTTCTAGTTGTAAAATAAAAACACTCTTTAAAAGAGTGCCATAAAATCATTAAATAATTTTTTCTATTATGGCAACCTGTCAATCATAGGATATTTCCCTTAGATACATGGCTTTGCGCCCCCACCTTTCAATGGGTTTGCCTTTAGCATTTTATTTTTAATATAAGACTTTAGTCCCATATTATTATATTTTACATAAAACTATAAAATCCTCTTTTTTAGTAAAACTTTTTACAGATATTTTCCATTTTAATTTTATCAAAACTCCTCTGCTATTTTTTCATGTATTACTTCACCTACTGTCTAATATGCTCCATCTGTACTATCTATAGATTAATCAGCCGCTATAAAGCACTAAAAAAACACCACCTACACGGTGATGCTTTTTACGATTTTACTTAAAAACAATATTATATTTAAATTTATTTTATTCAATAATCTTGCAGTTATTTCTTCCATATTTAGTGGCTAAGTTGCAAACTTTTTTACCATTTTTCAACAATGTCCACGTGCTAACTGCTACTCCTCCATGATTGTCCACAGTCAATACATCCCCCTTTTCAGCTCCTATCTCCATCACAGCTGGGATGTCTTCGGTTACTTCAAACTTAGTGTCTCTGATTTTTTGAATATTCATATTTTACAAAGATACCTCCTTAAATTATATAGAACTTACTTTATTTAATAATTGTTTTATTTATTATTTCAACATATAAGCCCTATATATTACCCTTACCCTATAAAACTAAGATAAAACATTTTTTTAATTTTTATTTTTACATCATAGAAAATAATATTTATCTAAGTATCTCACGAAAAACCTACTATCTTAATTGACATCTCTACTATGGGGGTATAATTTTTTTAAAAAAAACACTACCTCATGGGGTAGTGTTTTTCACAATTAAATCAAGCAAGTCTATAAGCCGAGTTCTGTATCTGACAATCATCTATCTACGCCTACTGTTGCCAGTAGCCTCTAGCGACCTACCTACGGGATGGTGACGGGCAGCCACCTTTTCTAAGTCCCTACTTGGTCTTGCTCCAGATGGGGTTTACATAGCAGACTAGTCGCCTAGCCTCTGGTGAGCTCTTACCTCACCTTTCCATCCTTACCTATATAATAGGCGGTTTATTTCTGTTGCACTATCCTTAGGGTTGCCCCCACTGGGTATTACCCAGCATCATGCCCTGTGGAGCTCGGACTTTCCTCATGCATAAAGCATGTGATCATCTGACTTACTTGAATTTATTTTTTTTGTCAACGAAATATAGTATAACAAATATAATAACTTTAGTCAAATGGTAATTTATTCATATACCTTTATTCTTCTTTTTTATTATAATATAATATCCTTCCACAATTGTCACAGTAGTTTACTTTGTTAGTCTTCTTTAATTTTGAAAGTATAGATAGGGGTATCCCCATATGACAACCGGTGCATCTATTATCAATTACTTCAGCCACAGCTTTTCCTTTATTTTTTGATAATTTAATATATTTTTTCTTGAGGGTTTCATCAAGATTATTAAGAAGTTTCTCTCTTTTTTCTTTATAGCTAACAATATCTGATTTTATTTCAGTACCCTCTTGGCTATTTTTCTTCTTAGTATTTTCCAATAAATATTTAAGCTCTTTATACTCTTTTTCTTTATTAATAACACTCTCTTTCAAATCATCCAATGTTTCCATTATCTCCAATAATTCAGTTTCTATTTTTTTGATTTCTTCTTTTTTATCTTTATTTTCTTTATTCATATGGGTCAATTGATCTAAATCTGTAATATTTCCACTATATAACCTTTTCTCTATCTCCTCATTATTATAGTTAAGTTGCTCCAACTTCTTATTATATCTTTGGATTTTTACATTATTCAATTCCAATTGGGTTTTTATATTTGTTAAATCATATTCGGTTTGTCTTATTTTTAGTTCTAAATTTTCGGTTTCTTCGTCTGACTCCAATTGAATTACTTGCTGTTCAGATTGTTCTATATATTGGTCGTACTTTTGGATCTTCCATAGCATTTGAAGTTGATCCATCATCTAACCCCCCTAAAGGTTTAAAAAGTTAATAAATATAATAAAGTAGTAGCATTATATAACAATAAATTCATCTACATTTTTATCAAATACGAGAACATTTAATTCATTGTTGGTTTTTGCCAACAAATATTCTTTTACATGATTAAGAACTACTTTTTCAGTATCATAATGATTAGCATCAATTATAGCTAATCCTAGGTCTTTGGCTAGTTGACCATCATGATAGTCTATCTCTGATGTAATGTAAACATCTGCTTCCTTTGAAGAAGCTGACTTAATAAAACCTGAGCCACTACCTCCACTTACTGCTAATCTTTTTACCTTTCTTTCTAAATCTCCATAAACCCTAATACTTTTACATCCTAGTTTATCTTTTACTATTTCACATAAATCTCTAAGGGATATACTATCAATATCACCGACCCTTCCTGTTCCATGAATTATATTTTCATTTTCTAATTTATATACATCATAGGCCACTTCTTCGTAGGGGTGGGATTGAATCATAGCTTCTATTGTTTTATTTAGTTTGTCCTTTTCTACTATAGTCTCAATTTTAACCTCTTCCACTTCTTCTAATTTGTCTTTTTCCCCTATATAAGGATTAGTACCTTCCCTTGGCATAAAAGTACCTATACCTTCAGTATTATATGTGCAATGACTATAATTACCTATGTGACCTGCCCCTTCACTGGACATTGCATTTCTTACATGGTTACTATGGGTCTTTGGTACAAAAACTACTATTTTATATAATTTTTCTTTATATACCGGATTTATTACCTGTGGTTCCTTCAGGTTAAATAAATTCCCCAAGACATAATTAATCCCTCTATATGCATTATCTAAATTAGTATGGGCACTAAATATAACTATGTCATTATTTATTATATCATATATCATATTTCCTTTTATACTATCTTTAGATATATTCTTTATAGAATTAAAAAATAAGGGATGGTGGGATATAATCATATCTATATTATTATCAATGGCATATTGAACAACCTCATGCCTTATATCAAGGGTTATAAGGACATTACTAATATCTTTTTCTTTACTTCCAATCTCAAATCCACAATTATCCCATTCTTCTATCAAATATTTAGGAGCCAAGTTGTCCATTATATTTATTAAATCTTTACATCTCATAGACTACTATACACCGCCTTTATTTTTTCATTAATATTTGTAACTTGTTTATATCTTTTAATAGATTTATCAGAGTTTTTATTTTTTAATTTATTTAATATATTATTATTTTTTTTAATCTTTTTTTTAAGGAACTCTTTTAAATGTTTATCTTTCTTTTCTATAAGTTTTCTTCCTATTTCGAAATATATATCATCCTCTATTAGTTCCTTACCCCTTTTTGAATATATTATCTCATATATTTTATCCCCTTCTTTGCAAAGAACTTCATCTTCTATAATAAAGTTATTTGCATATAAATATTTTCTTAAATCATATGAAGCAACCATAGGTTGTAATATGAAGGTTTCTATATTATTAGTTATATTGGGGGCATTTTTAAGTATCTCTTCTATTAATATTCCACCCATTCCAGCTATTATTACCGTATCCACCTCATTGGGTTTTAAAATATCTAAACCATTTCCCAGTCTAGTTTCTATGTTGCTAGTTAATTTCTTTTTGTTTATATAGTCTTGGGCATTGTTAAGGGGACCCCTATTTATATCCGATGCTATGATTTTACTACATATGCCATTTTCAACTAAATAAGCTGGTATATAACCATGATCTGTTCCTATATCTGCAACAACTGAATCTCTATTTACGAAGTCTGCAATACTTTGTAGGCGAGGTGATAACTTCATCTCTTTTCTCCTTTGCACTTTATTTAATACTTGGTAAGTCTTCCATTAATATCTTTAAATCTTGTAATGATCCTTTATGGTTAGGACTGTAGGATATATTTCCTCTATCAATCATATAGTCTTCTACAAGATATGTTTTTATACCAAGCTTTGATGCCACCATATCCTCTTGCATATCATTACCTATCATCATAATGTCTTTAGAATCTTTTTTTATTTTATATAATATTTCTTTATAGTATTCTAGATTGGGCTTACAATAGTGCATATTTTCGTATGTAGTTATTAAAGTAAAATCATTTCTATCAAGTCCAGCCCACTCTATCCTGTGATAAATAGCATCCCTTGGAAATAGAGGATTTGTGGCAATGACCATATCATAACCTTTATTCTTTAATATATTAACTATTTCTTTAACTATCTTATTAGGATATACCACATCCTTTAGCTTTGTAAAATCTAATTTATAAAATTCATCAAAAACCGGTTTCAGTTCCTTTACATCATGTTCAATTCTTTCATCAAAGTCCTCAAAAAAAGCCTCCATATTTGTCTTTTTATCATCTAAGTTTTTTATCATATAATCTGTTGATGACCAGACTTGTTTAGATAATTTTTCAGGCTCTATATAAGATGACAATTTTATACTTAATTCTTTAAAATATGCTTTTGTGAACTCTTCCATATCTAAGGGTAAAAGTGTGCCATCTAAATCAAATAATATTGTGTCCATTAAATCCCCTCTTCCATAATATTTAATTAATATATTAATATCAAAAATAAAGATTCGCTATAGCGAATCTTTATTTTTGATAAATACAAATTTATTCTAAAAAGTCTTTTAATTTTTTACTTCTACTTGGATGCCTTAACTTTCTTAATGCCTTGGCTTCTATTTGTCTAATTCTTTCCCTAGTAACATCAAACTCTTTACCAACCTCTTCTAAAGTCCTAGCTCTACCATCATCTAGCCCAAATCTTAATCTCAGAACCTTTTGTTCCCTAGGTGTTAAAGTATCTAATACATCAACCAATTGTTCTTTAAGTAAAGTAAATGTGGCAGCCTCTGCCGGCGCCTGAGCCTGAAGATCTTCTATAAAGTCTCCTAAATGACTATCCTCTTCTTCCCCTATAGGAGTCTCAAGGGATACAGGTTCTTGAGCTATTTTAAGAATTTCCCTTACTTTCTCAACGTCCAGATTCATTTCTTTTGCTATTTCTTCCGGTTGAGGATCTCTTCCCAACTCTTGTAGCAATTGTCTTGAAACCCTTATTAATTTATTAATTGTTTCAACCATATGAACAGGTATTCTTATGGTTCTAGCTTGATCCGCTATAGCCCTTGTTATAGCCTGACGTATCCACCAAGTGGCATAAGTACTAAACTTATATCCCTTTTTATAATCAAACTTCTCTACTGCTTTGATCAGACCTAAGTTTCCCTCTTGTATTAAATCTAAAAACAACATGCCTCTACCTACATATCGTTTCGCAATACTTACAACCAGTCTTAAATTGGCTTCTGCAAGTCTTCTTGCTGCCTCTTCACTACCTTGTTCCATCTTTTCTGCAAGGTATTTTTCTTCATCACTGGTTAATAGAGGTACTTTCCCTATTTCCTTTAAATACATTCTGACAGGATCATCTACACTTATACCTTTAGGTACAGATAAATCCTCCTTAGATATATCAATTTCTTCTTCTTCATCATCTTCTGAATTTTTTACGTCATCTTTATCTCCTACTATTTCAATTCCCATATCTTCTAATCTTTGATATATATCATCAATTTCATCTGAGCTTAAATCAATATCTTCAAGGGCATCCATGATTTCCTTATATGACAGCATACCCTGTTTTTTTCCTTTTTCAATTAATTTTTTTACTGCTTTAATATTAGCCTCTGTCTTTTTCTTATTACTCATTTTGATCCCCTCCCTTCAAAAAGGTTATTGATGAAGTTTTAATTCTTTGTCTATTTTTATTAGTTCCATGCATAATTTCTCGAATTTTCCAACATCTCCTTTGTTATCATTTGTTTCTATATTTCGGATTTGATCCTTTATTTTCTGTCTTTTGATTTTTAATTTATAATAATTAATCTTATTTATAAAATCTTTGACTGCCTTTATTTTTTCTGAATTACTAATTTGAATGTCTTCTTCTATTAATTTTTTTATAGTATTGATGTCTTTATCATCATTAAAACAATCTAATAATTCGTCACTATTTACTTCTAAACCTTTTTCATACATATCATATACATTAGTGGCAATCTTTCTATATAAATCATTAAAAAAGCTTTCGGGCTTAAAGTTATCTTTTACCCTATTATATATATTCTTGTCATCTATAAGTAATTTTAATAATTTTTTTTCTGCTATTAAATGTCCTGGCTCTAAAGAATATGATACTGGTTTTATACTGTCTTTATTATTGTTTCTATTATTATATTTTATATACTTGTCCTTTGAAGTTGTTGGTCTGCTAGAATTTTTATTAGACATCTCTTTTCTTATTGCTTCCTCTGATATATTGGTATCTTCTGATATCCTTGATACATAAGCATCTCTTTCAATTGGACTATTTATATTTTTTAGCATCTTAGATATCTCCCTTGTAAAATGTATCCTATTATCTAAATCAGAAATATCATATTTTTTCTTATACATATATATTTTAAAATCTATATAATTATATGGATTATCTAGTACTTTATAGAAGGCTTCTTTTCCATGCTTACCGATATATTCATCGGGATCTCCCTTTTCAGGTAAGATAACCACATGGGATTCTAGTCCTTGCTTTTTAAAAACATCTATAGCTTTATTTGCGGCATTAATCCCTGCATTGTCATTATCATAACATATATAGAATTTATCACTGTATCGTTTTAGTAATTTAACTTGATCCTTTGTAAGAGCAGTTCCAAGGGATGCAACGCAGTTTTTTATCCCAAATTTATATAGAGAAATTACATCCATATAGCCTTCAACTAGAATTATTTTATCGTTTCTAGCATATTTTTTTGCTATATTTAAACCATATAAATTATATCCCTTCGAAAACACTGGAGTTTCCGGTGAATTTAAGTATTTTGGCTGACCATCATCTATAACTCTACCCCCAAAACCAATAACATTTCCTTTTACATCTATAATAGGAAACATAACTCTATTTCTAAATCGATCATAATAGCCTTCCATCTTTTTCCGCTTAATAATAAGACCTGACTCTTCTATATCTTTTTGCGTAAATCCTTTATGCAATAAATATTTCAATAGGTCTTCCCAACTATTTTTTGCATATCCTAATCCAAATGTCTTTATAGTATCATTATTTATTCCTCTATTCAACAAATATTTGTGCCCCAAATCATTATTAGACAAATTTCTGTAGAAATATCTCGCTGTTTCTCTGTTTATTTCCAATAATTTATCTTTTTTCTTTCTTTTTCGATTATATTCTTTTTGATCAGATTGTTGTAGCTGTATACCTACTCTATCTGCCAGAAGTTCTAATGCTTCTGGAAAACTCACATTTTGATATTTCATGATAAAATTTATCACATTACCACTTTCACCACACCCAAAACAATGAAAAATTTGTTTTGAAGGTGAGACAACGAAAGAAGGAGTTTTTTCGTTATGAAAAGGACATAAACCTTTGAAATTCGAGCCTGTCCTTTTTAACTGAAGGTATTCTGATATTACATCAACTACATCATTTCCTTCCTTTACTTCTTGAATTATTTCATCTGAATAATATCCTGGCATATATACCACCTTTAAAAATATAATAATTACCCAATATCTTTTATACTAATTTATCTTCTCTATTAATTTAATTAATCCTTCTTTAAATCTTATATCATCTTGTTTATTTCGTTTTTTTGGTCCCTTTGTTTTAGTTCCTTTTTTTCTTTCAATCATACTTATATGTCTTCTAAGTAAGTAATTATCAATATTATCTTTATTAAATATATTCCCCTTTGGTGATATACAGTAACAGTTTTTGCTGATTACTAAAGACGCAAGACCATAATCATTAGTCACAACAATATCTCCCTTAGAAACTGTATTAACTATTTCTATGTCAACAGATTGGCTATAATTATCACAATATTTTATTTCAATACCATCATTAGCACTTAGTATGTGATTTATACTAACAATAAATACAGTACTTATACTATATTCTTTGGAAATCTGTAGTATAATATCCTTAACAGGACATGCATCTCCATCCACAATAATCTTCATATAATCATTCCATTTTCTATGTTCAAGTTATTTTTACATCCCTTTGTTATACTTTTATTTAATAATCTATAGATATGTCAATATAAAGTTTAAAAATAAATTATATACTCACATATATATATATTACTTCTTTACTGATAATTAAATATAAAAGAAAAATCATTCAGAAGTTTTTTACTATTATAAAATGTCCATTTAACACTATTCGACATAAGATATTTTTTTCCTTCTTATTTTTTAATATTTATCCCATGGAGATGGTATAAATAAGTTATAAAATAAGTTTATTACGTATCTATCGGTCATTCCAGCTATATAATCACATATTATATCTTCCTTTGAAGAACTTTTTATATCATAATTTTTCCTATATTTCATAGGCACTTTATTGAAGTTTTTCATATAAAATCCATATAATTTCTCTATTATATATCTAGCCTTTCCTTCTTCTTTTTTAGCTTTGTTAGATAGATACACCTGCTGAAACATAAAGTTTCTAAGCTCCCTAGTACTTTCTTTTATTTTATCACTCATGGTAATTGTATTCTTACCCATACTTGACTCTATAATATCTATTATCATATTATTTATTCTACTTCCATGACTATTACCTAAGACTTCTAAACATCCATTAGGTAAATCTTTTTCTGTAATTATACCTGCCCTTATTGAATCATCAATATCATGGTTAATATAAGCGATCCTATCTGCTATTTTAACTATTTTTCCCTCTAAGGTTATAGGTTCTTTTTTGCCAGTATGTTTTAAGATACCATCTCTAACTTCATATGTCAAATTTAGTCCCCTTTTATCTTTTTTTGCCTCTAAAAAATCTACTATTCTTAAACTTTGTTCATTATGTTTAAATCCTCCCGTATGAATTTCATTTAGAACCTTTTCTCCTATATGGCCAAAGGGGGTGTGGCCTAAGTCATGGGCTAGAGATATGGCCTCAGTTAAATCCTCATTTAATCCCATAGATTTAGCTATGGTTCGGGATATTTGTGCCACCTCTAATGTGTGGGTAAGTCGTGTTCTATAATGATCTCCTTCTGGAGCAATGAAAACTTGGGTCTTATGTTTAAGTCTCCTAAAAGCTTTTGAATGTAAAACCCTATCCCTATCTCGCTGAAAGATTGTTCTAATAGAACATTTTTCCTCTTCCTTTTCCCTTCCCTTCGAGTTTTTACTTAGCATGGCATAGGGTGATAAAGTCTTTTCTTCTATTTTTTCAGATTTAATTCTTATATTCATATAAGATTCCCCTAAACTATTATAAAATTAGAATGTTATAATTGATTGTACCCAAAAAAAAATATTTTATTATATATATACAACAAATATATTTAAAATCCTTCATTTTATTCCTCAAATATACTCTATAAATATTAATTTTTTTAAACATTTATCAAATGTAGAACAAAGACACCGTCGGTGTTTTTTGTTCAGTGCAGGGTGCAAGGTACAGAGAGTAAGGAGTAAAAAGAAGTAGCCTCTGAAGACTACTTCTTTAACATATCGTTTTCTTTAATTATATCTAGTATAATTCCTGCTGTTTCTTCAACAGCTTTATATGAGACATTAATAACGGGACAGCCTAGTTTATTCATAAGTTTTTCTGCATACTCTATTTCATCTGTTATTCTATTCATGCTTGCATAGTTAGCACTATCACTAAGTCCCAATGCCTTTAGCCTTTCCTGTCTTATCTCATTTATTTTATTAGCATTAGCCGTTAGACCAATAATCTTTTTTGAGTCTATTTCGAAAAGTTCATCTGGTGGTGGAACTTCAGGAACCAATGGTACATTTGCTACCTTTATATTTTTATGGGCTAAATACATACTTAAAGGAGTCTTTGAAGTTCTAGATATTCCCACTAATACTATATCAGCCTTTGTTATACCTCTAGTATCCTTACCATCATCATATTTGACAGCAAATTCTATAGCTTCAACCTTACTAAAATACTTTTCATCTAACTTCCTTATAAGCCCTGGTTCCCTTTTCGGTTCTAAGCCTATGGTGTCTTCCATAGCTTCAATTATCGGAGCCATTATATCCACCGCTTTTATTCCATATTCTTTAGACTTTTCCGATAAAAAATTTCTAAGTTTTTCAACTACTATAGTAAAGACAATAATACATCTCTCATTTTTCGCCTCTTCTAATATTTCAAGTACCTGTTCCTCATCAGTTATATATGGAAATCTTCTTGTTTCATATTTTCCTGAATTAAATTGACTTATAACAGCTTTAGCAACTTGCTCTCCTGTTTCACCTATGGAGTCAGAGAGAACATATACAATCGTCGGTTTTTTCATAAAATCCCTCCATACCTATTCTTTTCCTAAGTCAACGAAAATTCTAGTAATATTAGTTTTAGAAATTCGTCCTATTACTTTATATCCTACCTCTTTTCCATTATCTACTTCTTCAACAATGGGTAGACTATCAACTTCATGATCCATTATTTTTACAGCCGCATCTAATATACTCTCTTCAGGACTTGCCATAACTATATTGGGCATTCTAGTCATTATGATACCTACTGGTACTTTGTTTATATCTATACCTCCTATGGCACTTTTTAAAAAGTCTTTTCTGGATATTACCCCAGATAATAATCCATCGGATACCACAAATATAGTACCTACGTCTTCTAAAAACATTGTAACTATAGCATCATAAACCGTGGTTTCTTCGTTTACAATCACAGGCACCGATTTAACCTTAGAAACCTTTATATCATTAATTTGATCATAAATTACATTAAACATATTTTTTCCAGAATAAAAATAACCAACTTTAGGTCTCGCATCTAGTATCCCCGCCATTGTTAAAATTGCCAAATCTGGCCTTAACGTGGCTCTGGTAAGCTTTAATCTTTTAGCTATCTCTTCGCTGGTTACAGGTTCTTTTTCCTTTACTATCTCTATTATTTTTTCTTGTCTATCACTTAATTGTATATTAATCACTCCCTTACATGGAGGTTATTTATGTCATAAAAAGTTTATCTTATAACTATAGTATTAATTTTATATTATTCTGACAAAATATATCATAAAATCATTTTATCAGAATTTATATTATAAATCTAGAAAAACGGGCAATATTATTGCCCGTTATATTAAAATTCTATTTTCTTAGCAATATAATCTTCTAAATCTTCTATTTTAACTCTTGTCTGCTCCATAGTATCTCTATCCCTCACAGTAACACTGTTATCCTCTAAGGAGTCATAATCAAATGTTATACAATATGGTGTTCCTATTTCATCATGCCTTCTATATCTTTTACCTATGCTTCCCGACTCATCATAATCTATAGAGAACTTTTTAACCAATTTAGCATATAATTCCTGTGCAGGTTCCCTCAATTTTTTAGTTAATGGGAATACTGCCGCTTTAAATGGTGAAAGGGCTGGATGAAGTTTTAGTACAGTTCTTTCCTTTCCATCATCAAGTTTTTCTTCAGTATATGCATCAACTAAAAACGCTAGAGTTACCCTATCTGCTCCAAGGGCCGGCTCTATACAATATGGTATATATTTTTCATTAGTAACAGGATCCGTATATTCCATTTTTTTAGATGAATGATCTTGATGACTTCTTAAGTCAAAGTCGGTTCTATTTGCAATACCCCATAGTTCTCCCCATCCAAATGGAAATTCATATTCAATATCCGATGTTGCAGTACTATAATGGGAAAGTTCCTCTTTATCATGCTCTCTAAACCTAATATTTTCCTCTGTCATTCCTAAATTTAACAACCAGTTTTTACAGAATTTTTGCCAATATTCATACCACTCCATATCCTCTCCTGGTTTACAGAAAAATTCTAACTCCATCTGTTCAAATTCTCTAGTTCTAAATGTGAAGTTTCCCGGTGTTATTTCATTTCTAAAGGACTTACCTATTTGTCCGATTCCAAATGGAACCTTTTTTCTAGCAGCTCTTTGGACACTTCTAAAATTGACAAATATCCCTTGGGCCGTTTCAGGTCTTAAATATATCTCAGATTGACTATCCTCTGTAACCCCCTGATATGTCTTAAACATCAAATTAAATTGTCTTATATCAGTAAAGTTTTTCTTTCCACATTCAGGACAATTTATATCATGTTCATCTATGTATTCTTCCATTTTAGTATTTTCCCAACTATCTACATTTGGATCTTCTTCACCATTATTCTTCATATAGTCCTCTATTAGAGTGTCAGCTCTAAATCTAGCCTTACACTCTTTACAATCCATTAGTGGGTCATTAAACCCCCCTATATGTCCCGATGCAACCCAAACCTCTGGATTCATTAAGATTGAACTATCTAGTCCTACATTATATGGAGATTCTTGCACAAACTTTTTCCACCATGCGTTTTTTACATTATTTTTTAACTCCACTCCAACTGGACCATAATCCCATGTGTTTGCTAAGCCTCCATATATATCTGAGCCGGCAAATATAATCCCCCTTTCCTTTGCTAATGAAACTATTTTATCCATAGTAGTTTTAGTTCCCATTTTCATTCCTCCTTATTTATTTTTTCCAAATAAAAAAAGAACCCTTATCCCTTCATAGGGACGAAAGGTTACTTCCGCGGTTCCACCCTATTTGACACCCATAGGTATCCACTCTCATAATATGCTCTGAAGCGCCTTCGTAATATATTATCGGGCTTCCACCGTCCCCAATTCGCTAAAAAGAAAATTACTACTATTCTCCGTCATTGCATATGTATTAAGTTACTTTAGATTTTAAGTTGGGGGATTATGAATCCCCCAACAACATAGATTATGAATCCCTCAACAACATAGACTGAAAATCTCCTAATCCATATATTAGGAGTCCTCCGATGTATGGATTAGGAATTATTCTATAAGCCAATCTACTTACTATATCTAATAATTTAGCAAAAGAAAATCAATATGTCAATATGTTTTCTACATGTTGTCATCTTCGTTTGTATCATCTTTATCTTCTTTTTTAACTGTATTTTTCATTTTATCCATTGTTCTTTCTGCCATATCATTTACATTCACTATCTCTCCATCTTCTTTTACTATTTCAATAGTAGACCTAGATACCAAAGCTGCTGTTAGTCCAAATGCTGCTAGAGGCGGAGCTAGTATAGTTCCCAATGCTCCTGCCGTTACAGGTATATTCATAATTATATCTCCATCTTTTTTAACTAATATCTTAGTTACATTCCCTTTCTTTATCATTTCCTTTATCTTTTGTAGTACAACATCCCCTTTGCTACTGATGTTTTGTCCAAAGCTTTTATGACTAGCTTCTAGTTCAATTAATGCTTCCAATACATCCCCATTATGCCTTTCTAATACTTCTTTAGCTTCCTTATAACTTACACCTGTTCTTTCCCTTATTTGGTCTATTTTCTCTAATGTTATTTCCACAAAAACACCTCCATTTATATTTCAATAGATTTTATAAACTCTAGAGACTTAAAGTACTTTTTCTCTAGATGGTTTAACATATAATCATTCAAAACTGCCTCAACCATCAGTAGTAAATTTTTAGGAACATTAACCTTATCTAATTCATCTAACCTAGTATATAACAACTTATTCATAGCATTTAATGTTATTACATTAACTTTTTTAGCATATCTATCATTTGAGCTACATTTAGAACATAAAACTCCCCCTTGACTAATGCTAAACTTAATATTTCCTTCTAACTCTTTACTATTACAATTTATACAATGATTTAAACTAGGCTTATAGCCAATGAAGCTTACAAGTTTTAATTGAAATGCTAAAATAAATTTTAAAAAATCATTATTTAATGATGAACATACAAATAATGATTTCAAAAGCAAGCTAAATATTTTTTTACTCTCTTCTTCGTAGTTTATACTACTGTTTATTAACTCTACCATATATGTAGCATATGCAAATCTATGCAAATCTTCCCTCATACTATAAAATGATGTTTTTACGTCTCCACTATTAACATGATACATGCTTTTTCCCTTATATAATATAAAGTCACTATAGCAAAAGGGCTGCGTACTAGATATCAGTGGACTTTTATTTCTTCTAGCACCCTTTGCTATAGCAGTAATTTTACCTTCTGTTTCTGTAAATATTGTAAGTATTTTATCAGATTCTTTAAATTTAGTCTGTTTTAAGACAATCCCCTTTGTATTTAAAAGCATTTATTCACCTCTATATTATCAGAGCCCTTGGATTATTTTTTCTTTGTTACTTTCTCCAGATTTTATTTGTTGTTCTTTAACTTTATAAGAACTATTGGTATAGTACATATAGGCTTCAATATTACCTGTAGACTTGAAAATTTTCCACATTTTATTCTTCATAATCAAATCCCTCCTATAGGATTTCTGTATTATTTAGTCTATTACCAAATGAAAATTTAATACTATACAATTTGTGTTATTTAAGTTAAAAAGAACAAAAGTGCAAAAAATATCTATCTATAACCAAAGTTCTTTAGAATTTTTTCCTTATCTCTCCAGTTTTTATTTACTTTAACCCATAGCTCTAGATATACTTTACTTCCTAATAATCTCTCAATATCTATTCTAGAACTTTTACCTATTCCCTTTAGTTTTCTTCCCTTCTTACCTATTATTATACCCTTATGGGAGTCCCTTTCACAATAGATTGTTGCATTTATATCTACAATATCTTGACCTTCTCTTTGCCTTATTAAATCTATTCCCACTGCTATTCCATGGGGAACTTCTTGTTCAAGATAGTGTAGAGCCTTTTCTCTTATTATCTCTCCTATTATAAGTCTCTCAGGTTGATCTGTTATCATATCATCGGGAAAATATTTAGGTCCAACGGGTAGCATTCCTTTAATATAGTCAATTAGTTTATTTACACCTTTATTGTTTAAAGCTGAAATAGGAACTATATGATCAAAAAAATCATAATCTTTATAATTTGATATAATCCCCTCTACATCCTCACCACTTATTTTATCAATTTTATTTATTACTAATATCTTTGGTGTTTTTATCTCCTTTAGTTGTTCTAATATATATTTATCTCCCGGTCCCATTTTTGTACTTTCATCCACCAGCCAAAGTACAACATCTACGTCATTTAATGTGTTATTAGCCACCCTAACCATATAATCTCCCAGTTTATTTTTAGGTTTATGTAGTCCAGGAGTATCTAAGAAAACTATCTGAAAATCATCTTCAGTATAAACACATTGAATTTTATTCCTTGTGGTTTGGGGTTTATCAGATATTATTGCAATTTTTTCCCCTATAATATTATTTAATAGTGTTGATTTCCCTACATTAGGTCTTCCTATTATTGTTACAAATCCTGATTTAAAATCCATATATACACCTCTTATCCTTTGTCTTATACATCTATTTATTATTTTCTAAATCCTCTGGTCCAAAACTGTTTGGCAATAGTTCTTCTAATGTATACTCTTTATAGTCATCTACCGAGCTTGCAACTATTACTTTAATATCTTTTCCAAATTCCCTTATAACCTGTCTACATACTCCACAGGGATATGTAAACTCTGAATCTCCAACTACAGCTATTGCTTCAAACTCCCTCTTCCCCTCTGAAATAGCCTTAGATATTGCTGTTCTCTCGGCACATATAGTTGGTGTGTAGGAAGCAGATTCAATGTTACAACCTGTATATATCTCTCCATCTTTAGTTAATAATGCAGCCCCTACATGAAATTCTGAATAGGGAACATATGCATTTTTCTTAGCTTCTAAAGCTTTCTCTATTAATATCTTATGATTCAATGTAATATCTCTCCTTCTATTTTTTTATTTCTATTTGTCCATTGTTTGGTAATACCTGTATCCAAGTAATACCGGGATTTAATTTTAGTTCAGTTCCTTCTTTATCATAATAGATTGTTTTACTTCTTCTTGTTTTCTTCTTCCAAGTTATATCCACTATACTTCCATTGGTTATATACTTACCCTTTCCTGACCCGATTATATCTATAGCTAGCCTACCCTCACTATCAATAACAGTTGTCTTAGCTTTTTGAATTAAAATATTTTTAACCTTTAATGTTTTATTATCTAACTCATCTATATGGAGCTTACCATCTTTATATCTTTTATATATTTTTTCTTTGTTATCATATTTATATTCAGTAGTGTTATCTTTATTATACCTTATCACCACATCTTTTGCACTATTTCCTACAATATCTGTATCTTTATCATAAAATTTGAATCCTTTATAATCGCCTGTTAGTTTATACCCCCGTTCCTTCTGAGTTTTTCTAATTATATCCATAGTCGAATACATATTATTTGGGGCTTTTTTATTGGTCTTATAATATCTTTTAAACACTGCCTTAGAACTTGACAATCCATCTATATCTGCTACATTTAAATTTCTTACATCTCTTTTGGCTGCTTCACTTCCTCCAACCCTAACGTATACTGGATCATACTCTAATAGAGATGAAACAAAGTAAGGTCTAGAGCTCCTTATGGGTCCTATATGACTGGGATCATTTATTAAAAATATTGCCATATATCTAGTATATGTACCCTCAACTGGAAATTCATATACTATCTCTGCTTGACTTATTCCAGCTTGCCATCTTGCCCTAGGATGATTGTCTATCATGACAGCCACAGGCCTTCTGTTTACCTTTTCTTCTTTAGCATATAAGCCACTTAATGGAGAAGGTATACCTATTTTAACATCTTTATCATTATTTTCTTCTTTCTCTTTCTTACTATTATCTATTTTTTCCTCTTTTTCATTTTTATCTTCTTCTACTTTTTTCTCTTTCTTTTCAGTTTCCTTAACATTTTGTCTCTCATCGGTGGCCACATCTTCTTTACCACACCCAACCAATATAAGTACAATAACTAAAATTCCTACGAAAAATATTATACCTTTTTTATCCAAGTGTTTTTCCCCCTTTAGTTATAAATTGCTATGAATTATTTTAAATATTTAGGATTTGATTTCTATTTGTATTTGTCTAACCCTTCTATTACTTATCTTAGTAACTATAAAATCAATATTACCATATTCGATACTATCCCCTTGGATAGGTACCCTTCCTAAACTGCTAAAAATAAAGCCCCCTAAGGAATCAAAATCATCCTCTGGTAGATCAGAGCCAAATAACTCATTGATTTCCTCTAGTGAAACCTCTGCTCTAACTGAATATATATTTTCTTCTATTTTCTCTACTAAGTTAATCTCATTATCATATTCATCTAATATGTCCCCTACTATTTCCTCTAAAATGTCTTCTATTGTAACTAATCCCTCTGTACCTCCATACTCATCCAACACTATAGCCATATGTATTTTTTGTTGTTGCAATTCCCTTAGTAGATTACTTACTTTCTTAGTTTCAGGAATGTAAAAGGCATTTCTCATTAAATTAATTATACTTTTATCATTTATACTTTTTTTATCAGAACCTAGAAAGGGTAATATATCCTTTGCATATAATATTCCTACTATATTATCAATAGTATCTTTATATACAGGTATTCTTGAAAATCCATACTTTATTATTATATTTAAAGCTTCTTCTATATTATCCTCCACTGATATTGATATTATATCTATCCTTGGAACCATAACATCTGTAACATATATATCATCTATTTGAAAAATGCCTTCTATCATTTCCCTTTCTTTATGCTTTACAACCCCTTCTTCCTCCCCTGCATTTACCATTGACTTTATCTCTTCCTCAGTAACAAATGCTCCGTTATTATCTACACTTCCTCCCAATATTTTTATAATTATCGAAGTTATTTTATTTAATATTATTAATACTGGTTTCAATATTTTAGATAATACAACTAACATTCTAGATACTTTAACGGCTATAGACTCTGGGTTTTGAGCAGCAAAGGTTTTTGGAGTTATTTCTCCAAAAATTAATATCAATATAGTCATAGTCATAGTTGCAATTAATACAGACCATTTTCCACTAAAAACCTCGGCTGTTAACTCTGTTAATATTGCTGTTGCTGCTATATTCACAAGGTTATTTCCAATAAGTATAGTTGCTAAAATAGTATTTGTTTTCTTTTTTATTTTTTTTAATAATTTTGCATTTTTTTCATCATGTTCCTTAAGTCTTCTTATTTTGGCTGGAGTTATTGCAGTTAATGCAGTTTCAGAACTGGAAAATACTGCCGATAGTATCAATAAAACTAATACTACTCCACCTCGTAAATATATCTCAATCTGAGACATTAAGATCCCTCCATTGGTTTACGATAAATGATTGTATGATAATAAGTATCTTTAATATTACCCTCAAAAATACCAATAAATCAAATCATAATAGATCATTATTATTATTTTTTATAAAAAATATTATTATGCTTACTAATACTATTATAATGACACCTAGATATGCTAGAGAATTCTTCATATTTATTATTATAGTTTTATAATTTAATATTATATTTTTTATAAATAAAAAATACCCTACTACAATTGCATTAATGGCTGTAATCAATACCGCTCCTGCTGCCAAGTCTTTAGATATTTTTGCTAATGGGTGATACTCCTTTGTAATCATGTCTACAGTTTTTTCAATGGCAGTATTTATCATCTCTGCCATCATTACAATACATATGGTGAAAACTAATATTAGTATTTCTAATTTAGAAAGATTAAAAAAGGGGCTTATTAACAAAGTAAGACTCCCCATAAAAAAATGTATCTGCATATTTCTTTGATTTTTTATCCCATATGATATTCCCTTAATAGCATATTTTATGCTATTAAGGGTTCTTCGTATTTTCATACTAAAATCATCTCTCATTTTCAACTTTTAAATATTTTAAGTAATTTCATTATTTCCTTTTCCTTTTCCCTCATAACCTTTTTATCTTCTTTTTCAATGTGATCATAACCCATTAAATGAAACATACTGTGGGCAGTCAGGTATGCTATTTCTCTCTTAAAACTATGGTTATATTCCTCCGATTGCTCTAATGCCTTTTCAGCTGATATAACGATATCTCCCAGCAAAGGGATTATGCCATCTAAACTATTATCATCTTCCATGGGAAATGATAAAACATCTGTGGCACTATTTTTGTCCCTATATTGATTATTTAATTCTTTTATTTCCTCATCGTTAACAATAGATACACTTATCTCATAATTAAAGCCCTTATCCTCAAACTTTAAACATTCTTTGATTACTAAATTAATAGTATCTATAATATCTTGATCTATTATTATTTTATCCTGTCTATTATCTATTATAACATCCATCTATTTGGCTCCCTTCAATTCTTTTAAGTCTAAGGTTGGATATTCTATTCTTTCATGGAATATACCAAATAAAACATTTAAAAAGGAATTTGCTATTATATTTAGCTCTTTTAATGTAAGACCACATTCATCTAGTTGACCATCATCTAATTTACCCTTAATAATTTTCCTGACCAACCCTTCGATCTTTCCCTTTGTAGGATCCTGCATGGATCTTGTAGCTGCTTCAACTGAATCTGCTAGCATTATTATGGCCGCCTCTTTAGTCTGGGGCTTTGGTCCTTCATATCTGAAACTTTCCTCTTGGACCAGTTCACTATTTTCACCATTTAAGGCCTTATGATAGAAATATGCTACAAGGGTCTCTCCATGATGCTGTTGTATAATATCCCTTATAACCAATGGTAGTTTATACTGTTTGGCATATTCCACCCCATCCTTTACGTGATTAGTTATTATTAATGTACTTAGACTTGGATTTATCTTATCATGGGGATTCTCTTTATTTAGCTGATTTTCTTTAAAAAAATAAGGTCTCTTAAGTTTCCCAATATCATGATAATAGGATCCGATTCTGGCTACCAAAGAGTTAGCTTCAACTGCATCTGCAGCAGCTTCACTTAAGTTTCCAACAACTATACTATGGTGATAGGTTCCTGGGGTTTCTAATAATAGTTTTTTCAACAATGGGTGATTAGGATTTGATAACTCTAATAATTTAAGGGGAGTTACTATCCCAAATAAACTCTCCCATAGTGGCAACGAACCCACTGCCAAAATCGAACTAAATATACCATTTAATATACCATATAAACTCTTACTTAATATATATTGAAAATCAAAGTCCCTAATGAGTCCGAAGGAAACTATAGTAATCACATGGGTTAAACTTACGATCAATCCAGTTATAAATATATTATATCTCTGTTGGGTCTTGATTACTCCCAATGCTCCAACAGTTCCACCTACTAGCATCATAATTATAATATTAATATCATTACCGGTAATAAAGCCTATTATTATAGCCAATATAAAGTTAACTAATATAGCCAGTTTAGGGTCAATTATTATCGATATAAGCATTGTAGCAGCCGATAGTGGTACTAGATAAACCGATATCCCATAAATCCCCTTAGATATGGCCACAACCGATAGTATAATAATAGCCAGTATAAATAACTTTTTTCCATTTAAGACTTGCTTTTCAAAGAAGTATAAATAAGCTATAATTAAACATTCTAGCATAATCACTATTAGTAAAGTTCCTATTATAACCTTATATTCAATACCTTCATTTTCTTTATACAATCCGGTTTTCTTAATAAGCCTTATAGCCCTTTGATCTATTTTTTCACCTTTCCTTACTATAGTCTGTCCCTTCTCTATTACTATAGGATTAATCCTTTCTGCAGCTTGTTGCTTTAATTGTTGAGTATTTAAAACATCTAAGAACCTATTAGGTCTTAATAAAGTATTAACTATTGTGCTACCTAACTCCATTTCTTTTTTGTCTAAACTATCTAATTTACTAAAAATTTTCTCAACTTTTTCCTTTTCATATTCCAATTCCTCTGCCTTTATTCCTGTACTCATAATTTGATATATTATATCATTTATGTTACTTTGTAGCATTGATAAAGTTTCTTTGTCTAATTTTAAAAAGTCTATATACTGATTTTCAGATAATTTTATACTGGAATCAGAGGATAATATTCTAAGCTTCTCCTTTAACTTCTTATCTTCATTATTATTTAACCCTTCTAATAACTTAAAAAAACTATTAACTTGATTTTTCATTTTTACTTGTATGGAAAGATCTACTTTATGCCTGGGTTCTATACTATTCATAGCTTCTTGCTTTAATCTTTCCGTTTCTTCATCATCTATTATTTGTTTAGTTGCAACTATATCCCTAGGTGCCAACTCTCCAAGTTCTACTAATATTTTCTCAGGAGTTATATCATTAATTAAAATAAAAAACAATATACTTGTAAATAAAACTGCTAATATTATTTGCTTAACAATAGTTTTCTTAAAAAAGCTTATTATAAAGTTATTTTTCACCTTGTCCACCTTTTTTTTCTTTGAAGAACTCATGGATCTCCCTCCATGTATCTTTATTTTTTCTTCTTTCCATTTTTCTTATCTTCATTTTTCTTTTCATAGTCCTCATATGCTTCTATTATTTTTTGAACTAATCTATGTCTAACAACATCCTTTTTCCCCAAGTAAGAAAAGTCAATGCCTTTAACATTTTTAAGTATCTTTGTTACCTTTTTAAGACCTGACCCTTTACCCCTGGGTAAATCTATTTGAGTTATATCTCCTGTTATTATTGCCTTTGAACCAAATCCTAATCTAGTTAAAAACATCTTCATCTGTTCTGCTGTTGTATTTTGGGCTTCATCTAATATAACAAATGCAGAGTTTAATGTTCGCCCTCTCATATAAGCAAGGGGAGCTATTTCGATTAATCCCCTTTCCATATATTTGCCATAGGTTTCAGCACCTAATATATCAAATAAAGCATCATATAGGGGTCTAAGATATGGATCTACTTTATCTTGTAAATCTCCCGGTAGAAAGCCTAAACTCTCTCCAGCTTCCACTGCCGGTCTTGTTAATATGATTCTGTCCACTTGTTTATTTTTAAAAGCAGCAACTGCCATTGCCATGGCTAAATATGTTTTACCAGTTCCGGCAGGACCAATACCAAATACCACATCATTTTCTTTCATTGCATCTATATAGGATTTTTGTCCCAGTGTTTTAGGTTTTATTGTTTTACCTGAGGCTGTTACACATATAACATCATTTAATAAATGTTTAATCTTATCCTGCTGACCTTCATGTAACAGCTCTATAGCATACCTTACCTGTTGCTTCGTAAGACTTCCTTGATTATCAATCATATCTATAAGTTTATATATAAGTTTCTCTACAATATCAATTGCAGGCTCTTCTCCTATTATTCTTATTTCACTTTCTCTAGATACAATATTTACATTGAAATTATTTTCAATAATTTTCATATTTTCATCATAGTTCCCAAACAGTTCACTTGTATAATCTTTACCTTCTATTTTTATCTTTCTCTCTTTAGTTTCTCTATTCAATTTTATTCCTCCCTACTTTATTGTATTTTAGCCTTTTTCCCGATTTTTTCTATAACTTCCACCTTTACATTAGTTATTAAAATATTATTTTCTATAGAAAATGTAACATCTTTCCCGATGACTTTACTATTTTTATTTAGCCTATTCATAATTGTATTAACCCCTTTTACAGTGGCTCTTTTCTTTAAGGCATTTACATTTTGGGTGATTTTTTTCACATTTACCTCTTTATAGATATGTTTGATAATCTCTACTGGTAAACTAAAATCCTTCCAACTTACTACCTTTTTACTATCAATCTCTTCAATATAATTATCAAAGGGGATTTCTCCATCTGATAGTTGCAATCTTTTATCACCGAATTTTATTTCTTTAGTTACATATTTTTCTCCAGTTTCTTCCTTTATAGTTTTAACTATGGGCTCTTTTACTATTTCATTATACCATGTCTTGGCAAAAATATCTCCCTCTGCGTGTACAAAAAGGGGGTTTTCTAATTTCTCATTTTCAATAACACCGGTTATTAAAATTTCACCTTCCCTTACAATATCACCCTTTTCTACTACAGCTTTTCCTTTTCTTGCTATGACCTTTTCTATAACGGCCTTTCTATCTGATATAATATTACAAGGCTCACCTTCACTAAAGGCTGTTGGTTGTTTAGACTTTTCCTTTACTTCTATTATAAGCTTAGTTCCCTTAATATCTACTTTGGCAAATATAAATTTATCCATATCGGTAAGCAACTTCTTTTTAACTTCACTGGTATCAATATTATGTTTTGATATTCCTGACTTTATATTTATACTTTCTAAATATTCAATTATCTTATTTTTACTAACATTTTTATTACCTTCAATTTCCACAGACCAAATAAAGGATGTCAAAAAAAATATAAGACCTATGGCTATCAATGCCCCAAAGGCCAACATTTTTCTAAGTTTTAATTTGTGTAAAAAAAAGGGATATCCCTTTTTTCCTTTTATGTTGACTTTACAATTAACTTTCTTCATTACACTTCTAAGCTTTTTAAACTCTTTTATTCCCACCTTAGCTTCTATTGTAGTATAATTAATCCTTACTATATCCCATAAATATATTCCCTTTGATATAGATAGATTTATAAATTTTTCTAAAGTGAGTCCTTCCACATTTATAATAACATATCCCCTTAAATAATTCCATATTCTTATAATTAACAACTACCTCACCACCTAAACCGTAAATTCAATATTTTCTATTTCCCCTACAATTATTACTTCCTCGGTCACAATAGTCCTTATAAACATATCTTTTCCTGTTATTCTGAGAACTCCATTATTAGTGTTTATACGTATTCGTTGCTTATTATATTCTATAATTCCTTTATGATTCTCTATATATATTTGTAGGTTTCCCAACATAGTTATTCTTGGTAAATCAAGAACAATATCTTTGGGAAGATCGAAAATTTCCGAAAGACTAGATTTTATTTCATCCATTCCTTTTCTCACATAAAGCCCTCCTTTATATATAAACTTTATGCTTTTACTTATTTATCTATTACATAAAAATAGCATGGGAATTAATTCCCATGCTATTTTCTTAAAGATTTAGGTTTAGATAAAATTTCTGACATCACTATTCCTTTTATTAAGTCATCCTTATCAAATTTATAATTAACTCTGTTATTATTTATTTCACCAATTTTAATTATATCTACTATCTCTTCATTTGGTTCTTCTTCATAATATTCTTTACGACTTTTATCTAAATACTCTTGAATCTCCTTTTCTTCATCATCTATAGCCCCTTGATAATTTACCATATTTTCATCGATTTCCTCATTTTCATAAGCTAAGTCCTGGTCTTTATACTCTTTGTCTTCAGCTTCATTAATTTGGACTTTCTCTTCTAATTCTAGGTTGTTTTGTTTATTTACAAATGTGTTTTCTTCCTTTTCCCATTGTTTATCATAGGTAAATTTATCCTTTTTGCCAAAAATATTTTTTATAATTATAAAAACTACAGACAAAATGACTATAATTGGAATGACACTAATTTTCATATTAACACATCCTTAGATGCTATTTATTCATATTTTTATCATCTGGCTGTTTATTAACTTTAGATATTGAATCCCTCATATCAGTATCAGCTAAGATATTTTTCATATTATAATAATCCATAGCTCCAATATTACCATCTTTTAATGCTTTAGCTAAGGCTAATGGTACTTCTGCCTCTGCTTCCACAACTTTGGCTCTCATAGACTGAACCTCGGCCTTCATTTCTTGTTCCTTAGCAACAGCCATAGCTCTTCTTTCCTCTGCTTTGGCTTGAGACACTCTTTTATCAGCCTCTGCTTGATCAGTTTGAAGTTGGGCTCCTATATTCCTTCCAACATCTATATCTGCCACATCAATCGATAAGATTTCAAAGGCAGTTCCTGAGTCTAATCCCTTATCTAATACTGTTTTAGATATTAAATCTGGATTTTCTAAAACACCTTTATGGGAACTGGCGCTACCTACTGTAGTTACTATCCCTTCTCCTACTCTGGCAATAATTGTTTCTTCACCAGCACCACCAACTAATCTCTCAATATTTGCTCTTACAGTCACCCTAGCTTTTACCATAACCTCAATTCCATCCTTTGCAACTGCTGCAACCTTAGGAGTTTCTATCACCTTAGGATTTACACTTACTTGTACTGCTTCTAGTACGTTTCTTCCTGCTAAATCTATAGCAGCAGCCCTTTCAAACTCTATATCTATATTTGCTCTTTGTGCTGCTATTAATGCATCTACAACAGTGTTTACATTTCCTCCTGCTAAGTAATGGGCCTCTAGTTTATCTATCCCTAACTCTAGACCCGCTTTAGTTGCTTTAATCATTGGTGTTACAATCTTTCTTGGTACTACCCTTCTTAATCTCATTCCTATTAGTGTAAAGAAACCCACTTTAACTCCTGAAAAATATGCAGTTATCCATAATCCTATAGGTATAAAGCTTAATAATATTGTAAGGAATAAAATAACTACGACTGCAATAATAATAACTGGTACAAGACCACTCATAAATAATACCCCCTCATATTTTTATTTATATATTAGCAGATGCAAAATAGGATAGTTATAATTTTAACACTTATCTATCTTTTTAAGCATCTGAGTCTAATCAATCTTTTTCACAATAACTTTAGGTCCTTCTACCTTTATGACTTTAACTACTTCTCCCTTTTTAATAAAGTCCCCCTGGGATACCGCATCAACCCTTTTACCTTCTATTTCTATAGTTCCCGAAGGTCTAAGATATGAAACAACTACACCTCTTTGATTTAAATACTTATCCTTATCTGACAAACTTGTATAGCCATCGTTTTTGGTTTGTTTAGTGCCTAATACTATTTTATCTAAATAGGGACTCCTTTGTCCATACTTTATTAGTAAATATGTAGATATAACTGTAAGTATTAAAGCTATTAGAATAGACCCTCCGGCTAAAGCTAAAGAATCCATTGCCAAAACCAAGCTGGCTAATATAAATATTATTCCACCTATCCCTGGTATTCCAAATCCTGGTATCAAAGCTTCGATAACGATTAATACCAAGCCAGCCAAAAATATTATTAATACTCCTAAGCCTGAATTCCCCGCCAATATATTGCCTCCAAAGAATAAAGCAAAAGATACAAGGCTAACAGTACCCCCCGCTCCAAATCCAGGGGCTATTAATTCAATAATTAAGCCTATTAGTCCTAAATATATTAATAATGTACTTATGTAAGGACTAGTAATTATTCCAGCTAATTTTACTTTTAAACTAATATCAATAGTTTTTATGCCTCTATATTGTATGTCAAATTCTTGTAATATATCCTTATAATCATTAGCTATTAAATCTGCTATGCCATATTTTTTAGCATCCCTAGCTCCTAAATTTAATAACTTTCCTTTTTTGACAATGCCTTTTATTTCAACATCCTTATCTGCCATTGCCGCGATGATTCTAGGGTCTCTTCCCCTATTTTTAGCTGTATTTTTTAATAAACTTACCCAAAAGGATAATATCTTTTCTGTATTTGGTATTGTTTCAGCTGACCCAATGGTAGCTTCATGGGACATAACTACTTTTTCACTTGATATTGTTAATAATACTCCTGCCGACTCGGCTTTATTATTTACAAAGGATATTGTAGGTACTTCCAAGTCCATAATGAGATTTTTTATTTTTTCTGCTTCTTCTATTTCTCCACCATAGGTATCTATGTCAAATATTATAGCTTTAGCTTGATATTTGTCAATTTTATTAACCTCTTTTTTTATAAATTGATAAGTGGATGTATTTATCTCCCCTTCAATGGGTATAATATATACATCTTTTTCAGTTTCTGCAGCAATGTTGTTGCTAAAAATAGATAAAAAAATACATACTATAAATAATATTGATATTATCTTTCCTCTCAAATAACCCCTCTCCCCTTCATATTACTCTCTAATCTTTATATATGATATTACAGGATAATGATCTGAATAATCTACCTCTTTTACTTTATAATCTAAGATTTCATAATTTTTATCTGCAAATATATAATCTATCCTTTTTTTATGCTTCTCCATAGTTATGGTATGACTATATCTATTGTCAACCGTATTAGCCACGTCGTTAATACTTTTTTCTAAATCTAATATATTGTTATTATAATCAACTTCATTTAAATCTCCTATTAAAATAGTATTATTTTCATATAGTTTCAAATAGGAATTCAATACTTTAAACTGACTATCCCTCTCCCAACTATTTGTTCCTAAATGAGTAACTAAAAAATTTAACTTAGTCTTATCTAGTAGTATCTCCGCTATAAGTAATCCTCGGTTCTCTTTTCCGTCCATTTTTATATTATCCCATTTTATTATTGGATATTTACTTAATACTGCATTACCATACTTCCCATATAGAAACTTTTCATTACTACCAAAGGCGTAATACATAGATAAACTATTTGCAATCTTTTTAGCCTGATCTTTAAATCCTGACCTAAGCATATTTTTATCAACTTCCTGAAGTCCTAATATATCAGGATCTTCCTTTTTAATAAATTCAATAATATTATCTAATGTATATCTCCCATATCTATCCTTGCCATGATGAATATTGTATGTCATAACCTTCACTACTTTTATATCCTCATACTTTTCATCACTAGTATTAATCTTTTTAGTATAAGGTATTGTTGATATATCTATGAACCCATTATTAACTCCATTTGCCAAAACCCTTAACTTATCATTAAAATTAAATTTTACATTATCAGTTGATATAATGAATTCATTATATTGAAATCCTTTAAAACTAACGATTCCATAATAATCTCTGTAAATAGACGCCTTTATATTGCCAGTTTTTGAATAAATTTCGCATGTGATTTTCGTTACGTTTTTAGGAGCTAATATCTTTAAAATCCCTTTATCTCCATTTTTTATGGCTTTAAGTTTTATATTCCCCTGAGAAAAAGTTATTGTTAGATATCCGAAAAAAATAGAAAGAACAAAAACTACCATAAGAGATAATATCATCTTCTTTTTCATTAACTCTTCCCCCTTAATTATAAACGATTATAGCTAATATAAAATAGATTTGTTATGTACTATACATTTCATTGACTCAATTGTCACTATATATGTATCAAATATCAATATGAAATATATTAAATTTTCTTAAATTTCATAATATAATGTTATCATGTAACTTATTATGATTCAATTAGTAATAATTTCTTAACTATTAGAACAAAAGGGACTTTGTCGCTTCTTTGTTCTGTGCAGATTACAGAGATTGGGGACAAAAAAGCAAAAAACCTAGATA
The DNA here is from genome assembly GCF_037577855.1 of Dethiothermospora halolimnae. NCBI lineage: Bacteria > Bacillati > Bacillota > Tissierellia > Tissierellales > Thermohalobacteraceae > Dethiothermospora > Dethiothermospora halolimnae. The sequence goes on from NZ_JBAKFX010000002.1 coordinate 119,469, forward strand.
CATAGGTATCCAGGTTTTAATCTATTTTAAATACTGCGCTACTATTTTACTAACTAAGTTACCATCGGCTTTACCCTTTACCTGTGGCATAACCTTTCCCATAACTCTTCCCATATCGCTAACAGTATTCGCACCGACTTCATCAATAGCAGCTTTAACTATCTCATCGATTTCTTCTTCTGATAATTGTTTAGGTAAATATTCAAGTAATATTTCAATTTCTGTTTCAGTAAGTTCTATTAAATCATCTCTTTGTCCTTTTTTAAAATCTTCTAATGCATTTTTCTTTTCTTTAACTTGCTTTGAAACAACCTCAATAACTTCTTCATCAGTAAGCTCTATTCTTTCATCCACTTCTTTCTGTTTTATAGCTGACCTTACCATAGTTATAACATTTTTTCTTACTTTGTCCTTTTTTTTCATTGAGGTTTTCAAATCATCCATTAGCCTTTTCTTAAGGGACATAAAGTTCACCTCTTATCTTATTATCTTCTTTTATTTTTCCTTCTAGCCGCCTCAGACTTTTTCTTGCGTTTAACACTAGGTTTTTCATAATGCTCTCTTTTTCTTGCTTCAGATAATATACCTGCTCTTGAGCATTGTCTCTTGAACCTTCTTAGTGCTTGCTCTAAAGATTCATTATCTTTAACTTTTATTTCAGCCATCTGTGTATCCCTCCCCTCTTTCACTAAAAGGACAATACAATATAAAATGAAATAAGTGGAATATAGCACTAGACTATTATACATTAAATAAAAACTAAATGCAAATGTTATTTTAGCCCGGTGGCCATTTTAATTGTCTTCCACCTAGTAAATGGTAATGTAAATGGTTTACTGTTTGCCCTCCATCTTCACCACAATTATTAACTATCCTAAAACCTTTCTCATATAAGCCTTTGTCCTTAGCTATCTTATTTATTACAAGATGAATATGAGATACCAAATGGCTATTATCATCATCTATCTCCTTTACAGAAGATATATGTCTTTTAGGAATAACTAATATATGAACAGGTGATTGTGGGTTCACATCGTTAAAAGCAACGACCTTATCATCTTCATATACTTTTTCAGATGGTATTTCCCCATCTACTATTTTACAGAAAATACAGTCAGACACCCATTTCACCTCCTAACTACTTTACTTATTATATATATTCAATATAAAAAATATAATTCCTCTATTTAATTATTATTTCTCCTAACAATCCATCTTCTTTTATATCCTTTATTTCAACTTGTATTATTTCTCCTTCAAAGTCATTTTCAGATTCTGCTAAAACAGTAATATAATTGGTGGTGTGACCTATTATATAATTAGATTCTTTATTATATCTATTTTCAAATAAGACCCCTACTTTTTTACCAATAAATTTTGAGTTAAAGTTTTTAGTAAGATTATCTCCTAAATCTATAAGTTTTTTACTTCTATCATTTTTAACATTACCATTAACTTGATTTTTAAATTTGGCAGCAGGAGTTCCTTGTCTTTTAGAGTATTTAAACACATGTATTTTGGAAAAGCCTATATCTTTAACAAACTCATAGGTTTCATTAAACTCTTTATCTGTCTCTCCTGGAAAACCAACTATTATATCGGTTGTTATGGCAACATTATCCATATATTTTCTAATTTTTTCTACTATACTTTTATACTGGGAAGTAGTATACTTCCTATTCATTCTCTCTAATACGGTATCGCTACCACTTTGAAGAGATAAATGAAAATGATCACAAACCTTTGGTAATTTTACTAATCTTTCCATAAATTCATCAGTAATTATTGTAGGTTCTATTGAACTTAATCTAATTCTCTCAATTCCTTCTATTTTATGAACTTCTTCAATTACATCAATTAATCTTATATCACCTAAATCTTTTCCATAAGAAGCCACATGTATACCCGTTAATACTATTTCTTTAAATCCATTATCTGCTATTCTTCTAACTTCATCTAAAATTTTATCCAAATCTCTACTCCTAATAGGTCCCCTAGCATATGGAATTATACAATAGGAACAATATCTATTACATCCCTCCTGTATCTTTAAGCTTGCCCTTGTTTTCCCTTTAATCTCCGCTATGGATAAGTCTTCAAATTCTTTTACATCCATTATACTTTTAACCACATTTATTCTCTTATTCTTCTCCTTAGCTTCTTCACATAAGTCTACAATCTTATTTCTATTATTGGTACCAACTATCACATCAACTTCAGGTATATCTAAAACTTCATCTGAAGATATTTGGGCATAACACCCAACCACTGCTATTATTGCCTCGGGATTTTTCTTTTTAGACCTTCTTATAAATTGCCTTGATTTTCTATCTCCTAAATTAGTTACAGTACACGTATTTATCACATATACATCTGCCTTATCAGATGTATTTACTATCTTATATCTTCTTTTTTCAAAAATTTCCATCATAGCTTCAGTCTCATATTGGTTAACTTTACAACCTAGAGTATTAAATGCTACAGTTTTCATTATATCACTCCTAAATCTCCAAGGTCATATAATACCATGCCTGCTGTTATCATCCCTGCAGTTTCTGTTCTTAAAATTCTTGGCCCTAAACTTACAATTTCACCACAAGCCCCTTTAAGTAATCTTATTTCTTCTTCTTCAAATCCACCCTCTGGCCCTATGATAATATTAATTTTATTCCCTTTAAAGTTTTGTAAAACTTCTTTTAGCCCTTTTTTATCTTCATTTTCATAGGGTACTATCGTAAGGCTATCTTCATCAAAACTATTAACCATGGTATCTAAATCGATAATATTATCAATTTTAGGTATGATTCCCCTGCCGCTTTGTTTTGCAGCACCTTCTATTATTTTTTGCCATCGCTCTAGTTTCTTTTCTTCCTTTTTGTTATTATTGATTTTAACAACACACCTATTGGTTTTTATGGGTACTATCCTAGTTACCCCTATTTCTGTTAACTTTTGTACTATTAAATCCATTTTACTTGCTTTAGGTAACCCTTGATATAGAGTTATATCTATATTAGGTTCAGATTTTGAATTTCTTTTTCCAATTATATTGACTTTGACTTCTTTATTATCTATAGAATATATTTTACAAATATATTCAGTTTTATTGCCATCACATACTAATATTTCATCATCTATATTAAGTCTTAAGACATTTTTAATATGTTTTAAGTTATCTTCAATTATAGTAATGGTATCTTCTTTTATATATTCTTCATCCACAAAAAATCTATGCATTACATATTACCTTCTTTTTTGAAACTATAGAAGCCCATTCTCCCTTGGTTTCCACTTGTAAAATATCCATATTTTCCTTTGCTAAAGCCTCTTTTACTAAATCTATCTTTTCTAATATTATTCCAGAAGCTATAAATAATCCATCATCTTCTAAAAACCTTGGAATGTCTTTAACAAGTTCAACGATTATCTCTGCTATAATATTTGCAACGATTATATCAGCTTTTTCATTAACCACATCTAGCAAATTTCCATGTCTAATTTCAACTATATCATCCACATTATTTAACTTAATGTTTTCATTTGATACATTTATCGAAACCTCATCTAGGTCAATACCTATAACATTATGAGCGCCTAGTTTAGCCCCAGCTATAGATAGGATTCCTGTACCACATCCAACATCAAAGACTTTATCTTTATTTTTTATATGTTTTTCTAATTGTTGTATGCACAAAATAGTAGTTTCATGGGTTCCTGTTCCAAAGGCCATACCCGGGTCTAATTCTATTATTAACTCATCTTCCTTTTTATTATATTCTTCCCAAGTAGGCTTAACTACAACCTTTTCACCAATTTTTTTAGGTTTATAGTATTTTTTCCAGCTGTGGGCCCAGTCTTCTTCATAAACCTCTGAAGTAGTAACCTCTCCTAAACCTTTATCAAGATTATATTGGGGTATTTTTTCCACATTTTGTCTTATTAATTCAATTTTATCAATTAAATCTTCACTTTCTGGGAAATAACCCTTTACTATAACCCCTTCATAGTTTTGCTCTAATAAACTGGGATCAATATAATCCCAATCCTCTTCAGATTTTCCCTCGATAATTAAATCATTAGGATCTTCTATAACAAGACCTCCTACACCTACTTCATATAATATGTTTGAAACAGCCTCTACCGCCTCTGTTGTAGTCTTAATTTGGACCTCAATCCACTTCATAGATATTTCACACCCTTTTATACGTTTTTGTTAACTAGTTGGGGGATTATGAATCCCCCAACAACCAATCGAGGATTATTATAAATCCCAAACAACTAATCGGGGATTATTATAAATCCCAAGCAACCAATCGGGAGATTACTAAATTCCTAAGCAATTTGGAATTTAAATCCCTCTAATAGTTAATAGAAAATTTAAAATAACTCAACAAAATAATTAAAGGCTATATATGCCAGTCCTAGCTTATTATACCCTATATACCTTTAAAAAACCACTTTCTTATGAAAATAATCACTCCATAAATCTTGGAGTGATTATTTTATCCACCAAAGGCATCCTTCATCTTATTAAAGAATCCTTTTTTATTTCCTGCAGCATCTTCTCCAGAAGCCTTAGCAAATTCTTTTAATATTTCCTTCTGTTTATCATCAAGTTTTGTAGGAACTTGAACCTTAACCTTTACATATTGATCCCCTCTACCATAACCTCTAATATGGGGGATCCCTTTACCTTTAAGTCTAAATACTGTTTCTGACTGGGTACCTTCTGGTATCTTATACTTCACTTTTCCATCTAGTGTGGGTACTTGGACCTCTGCTCCTAGGGCAGCCTGAGCAAAACTTATTGGATACTCACAGATAACGTTAGTCCCGTCTCTTTCAAATATTTCATGGGGAGCCACTTCAATATATACATACAGATCTCCTCTAGGGCCTCCCTTTTCTCCAGGTTCTCCTTCTCCCCTTAAAGGTATTACAGAGCCATTATCTACCCCTGCAGGAATTTTAATATTTAAAGTTTTAGTTCGTCTCTCTTTACCGCTACCATGACACTTTGTACATGGTTCATCTATTATTTCTCCCATTCCATCACATTTGTCACAGGTTCCAACCCTTACAAATTGACCAAATGGTGTTTGCTGTGCATATTTTACTTCACCGGAACCACTACATTTATCACAGGTTTTTTTAGAGCTTCCTGGTTTGGCACCGGAACCATTACATTTAGAACAATCCTCAGTACGTTCTATTTTTATTTCCTTGTCAACACCGAAGGCAGCATCCTCAAACTTAATTTTTACTTTATATTTTAAATCAGCACCTTTTTTAGGACCTGATCTTCTTTTATTACCTGAAAATCCTCCCCCAAACATATCAAAGATATCATCAAAAATATCACCGAAACCTCCGCCAAATCCTTGGCCGCCGAAGCCTCCTCCTTGTTGTCCATCCATTCCTGCGTGTCCGAATCTATCATATCTACTTCTTTTTTGTTCATCACTCAGAACTTCATATGCTTCATTAGCTTCTTTAAATTTTTGTTCGGCTTCTTTGTTATCAGGGTTTAAATCGGGATGGTATTTCTTGGCAAGCTTTCTATATGCTTTTCTTATCTCATCTTTACTGGCACCTTTGTCAACACCAAGTATTTCATAATAATCTCTTTTACTCACCTTTTCACCACCTTTCAATCATTTCATATATCTTCCCTGTATAAAACTATCATAAAAATAACCAAAAATCAAAGCTAAATCCAAAGGATTTAGCTTTGGTAAATATTATTTATCTTCATCATCATCTACTACTTCATAATCGGCATCTACCACATCATCATCTTGATTTCCAGAAGGATTTCCTTCATTACCAGCAGTGGCTTCACCTTGTTCTGCCGATTGCTGATACATTTTTTGTGATAATGTATGGAATTCATTTGTCAATTCTTCTGTTTTCTTCTTGATTTCTTCTATATTATCCCCTTCATAAACTTTCTTAAGTTCATCAAGTTTAGATTGAACTTTAGCTTTTTCATCATCACTAACTTTACCTTCTAACTCTTTTAATGTTTTTTCTGTTTGATAAATCATTGACTCTGCATTATTTTTAACTTCAATAGATTCTTTTTTCTTTTTATCCTCTTCAGCAAATTTCTCTGCTTCTTTTACCTTTTTCTCTATTTCATCATCAGATAAATTAGTTGATGCTGTAATAGTAATTTTTTGTTCTTTTCCTGTTCCTTTATCCTTTGCAGAAACATTCACTATACCATTGGCATCTATATCAAAAGTAACTTCGATTTGTGGAACTCCCCTTGGTGCTGGTGGAATTCCTGTTAACTGGAATCTACCTAATGTAACATTATCGCCTGCCATTTCCCTCTCACCTTGAAGAACATGTATATCAACAGCCGTTTGATTGTCGGCAGCAGTCGAGAATACTTGACTCTTCTTAGTAGGTATAGTAGTATTTCTTTCTATCAACTTAGTAAATACTCCACCTAATGTTTCTATACCTAAAGAAAGTGGCGTAACATCTAGTAATAATACATCCTTAACTTCTCCACTTAACACTCCTGCTTGGATAGCTGCTCCCAATGCAACACATTCATCAGGATTAACACCCTTGTGGGGATCTTTACCTATTAATTTTTTAACCTCTTCTTGTACTGCTGGTATTCTAGTTGAACCTCCAACTAATATAACTTTATCTATATCTGATGGACTTAACTCAGCATCCTTTAGAGCATTTTTTGTTGGCTCTAATGTTCTCCTAACTAGGTCTGAACTTAATTCCTCAAACTTAGAACGCTTTAAGTCCATATTTAAATGCTTTGGTCCCTCTTGGGTAGCAGTAATAAACGGTAGATTTATATTAGTTGACATTACAGTGGATAATTCCTTTTTAGCCTTTTCAGCAGCTTCTTTTAATCTCTGTAATGACATCTTATCTTTTCTTAAATCTACTCCATTTTCCTTTTTAAACTCTTCTGCTAGGTAATCTATTATAACTTGGTCAAAGTCATCTCCACCTAAATGATTATCTCCCTTAGTTGACACAACTTCAAATACTCCATCTCCTAAGTCTAATATGGAAACATCAAATGTTCCTCCACCTAGGTCAAATACCATTATTTTTTGATGTTCTTCTTCTTTATCTAAACCATATGCTAAAGATGCTGCAGTTGGCTCATTTATAATTCTTTTAACATTTAATCCCGCAATTTTTCCAGCATCCTTTGTAGCCTGTCTTTGACTGTCTGTAAAATATGCCGGTACAGTTATAACAGCATCAGTTACTTTCTCTCCTAAATAATTTTCAGCATCTGACTTAAGTTTTTGTAATATCATAGCTGAAATATCTTGAGGAGTATAATCCTTACCATCAATTACCTCTTTATGTTCAGTACCCATATGTCTCTTTATTGAACTAATTGTTTTATCGGGGTTTGTAACAGCCTGTCTTTTCGCCGTTTCTCCTACTAATCTTTCACCATCCTTAGTAAAGGCTACAATTGATGGTGTAGTTCTATTACCTTCTGCATTGGCAATTACCGTAGGTTCTCCACCCTCCATAACTGCCACACATGAGTTTGTTGTACCTAAATCAATACCAATAATCTTACTCATATATATACCTCCTTATGTATTTAGTTTGATACTTTAACCATACTTGGTCTTATTACTTTATCTTTTAACTTATAACCCTTTTGAAATACTTCTAATACTATATCTTCTTCATGATCCTCTGAGTCCTCTCTAGCCACTCCATGATGAAGATTAGGATCAAACTTTTCATTTAAAGCTTTGATTTCTTCTACACCTATGCTCTTTAATGTATTTATTAATTGGTTGTATATCATCTCTACCCCTTGATACAATCCTTCTTTACTTTCTTTTTCTGCTGATAGAGCCCTTTCAAAGTTATCCAATACCTCTAGCTGCTTAATAACCAATTCCTCATTAGCATAGGCATATATTTTTTCTTTCTGTTCCTCTGTTCTTCTTTTATAGTTGTTAAAGTCTGCTTGTAGTCTTAAAAACCTGTTATTTAATTGTTCTAATTCCTGTTGCATTTTCTCATACATTTCCTTATAATCTTTATCAGTATCCTTAACTTCTTCTTCCATTTCCTCTTTTACTGCATCAAGATTACTATCTACTTTTTCTTCATCCTTTATATCTACCTTTTCAGTATCATCATGTTTCATAATATCACCTCACTCATTTAAACTCAGAAGCAATTACCAACATTATATAGGTGCAAGATTATATCTCACACCTATTTGGTAAAGTTATCTGTTATTATATCACCTAAATCCATTGCTATAGATTTAACAGTGGATATTACCTTTGAATATTCCATACGAGTTGGACCTATCACACCAATTTTACCTATGGTTTTACCATTTACTCTATATGTAGCTGTTATCAAGCTACATTCTTTTATTTCATCATAACAGTTTTCTTTACCTATCTTTATTTGAATATCATCAAAACCATCATTTAAAAGTATATCCAATAAGGATGATTTATTTTCAATAAAAGAAATAAAGGATTTTGCCTTGGATATATTATTATATTCAGGGAAATTAAATATGTTAGTAACACCTTCTGAATATATGGTTTCTTTCTTTATATTGTCCAATGATTGGTTTACCAATGGAATCAAACTTTCAATGGTTCTTTTATAGTTATACATCTCTTTAATTAGTCCAGACTCTACCTCTTTATAAAGACTTTCTATAGGTTTGCCCTTTAGTTTTTGATTAAGATATTTAGAAATTCTAGTAAGTTGATTTTCTGATAGATTTTCCTCTACCCTTAACATAGTATTTTTAACTACATCAGACTCGTTAACTATGACTACTAAAACCCTAAAATCATCAATGGGTATTAGCTCTATTCGCTTTAACTTGCTTTGCTTTACTTGAGGTGCTATAGCAAGGGACGTATAGTTAGTAACCTTCGACAAAATCTTAGCAGCATTTTGAAGAACCTTATCTACTTCATTGATTTCTGTTAATAAATCTTTCTTAATATCTTTTCTTTTTTTCAATACTATTTCACTTGATTTCATTAGGTTGTCAACATATAACCTATATGCTTTGTCAGAGGGTATTCTTCCTGCCGATGTATAAGGTTGCAATAGAAATCCTAGATCTTCTAAATCTGACATTTCATTTCTTATAGTAGCGGAACTTACCCCCAAGTTATATTTTTTTGATACAGTTCTTGAACCTATAGGTTCAGCACTGGTTATATAACTATGGATGACTGCTTGTAAAACCTTTAATTTCCTATCATCAAGCTTCATGTTATCACCCCAGATAATTACAGGAATTAACACTTACAATAACTTAACTTTGTTTTTATTAGCACTCTTGTATGTCGAGTGCTAATGTTTATGTCTTTAAATTATCACTGATATTCTATTTTGTCAATACCTTTTTCAAAAAAGTTCTTTTATTTTATAATTATACTTTTACATAAACTCTACAAATACTCTATTACTTAAATCTAACCCTTTTCTAGTAAGTTTAATATTCTTGTTATTAACTTTTATTAATTTCTGGTTCTCTAATTTTTCGATCTCTTTTGACCATATTTCTTCTAAGTCTTTATTAAATATTTTTTTAAATTCCTCTTTATTAACTCCATTTATAAGTCTTAATCCCAATATCATATACTCTGATCTTTTTACATCAGTGCTTATATACTCTTGTTCACAAATGGGAAATTGATTATTGTCTATAGAGTTAAAATATTTTTCAAAGTCAATGTGGTTTCCATATCTCTTATCAAAAATATTGGAATGGGCTGATAAGCCCACACCCACATAGGGTTTAAGCTGCCAATAAAAGAGATTATGGGTACATTGATAATCTTCCTTGGAAAAATTAGATATTTCATAATGTTTATATCCATTTTTTTCTAAAAAATCTATAGCTTTATGATACATATCCCTTTCATCCTCCTCATTTGGAAGATTTAGCTTTCCCTTCTCATATTGATGATAGAAGGGAGTGTTTTCTTCTAGTTTCATACTGTAAAAGGAAATATGCTCTACACCTAATTCAACTACTTCCTCTAAGGTTTTCAAAACATCATCTATAGTTTGATCTGGCAAGTTAAACATAATATCAACATTTATATTATTATATCCATATTTTCTGATTAAACTATATGTTTTTATAAAGTCTTCCTTTGTATGAATTCTACCTATTTTTTTAAGTAACTTATTATCCATTGACTGAAGCCCTAGACTTATTCTATTTATTCCTATGGCTCTATAAACTTTGAGCTTATCTTCGGTTATAGTCTTTGGGTTAGCCTCTATAGTTATTTCTGATAGAAAGTTAGTATTAAATTTATTATTAATATAATCTAATACATCTTTAATGTATTCAGGATTTATTATCGATGGTGTTCCACCACCTATGAATATGGTTTTTATAGAATAATCATTTAACTTTTCTATATACATATCTAGTTCTTTTTTTAAATATTTTATATATTTGTCGACTAAATATTCTTTGTCTGCATAGGAGCTAAAGTCACAATAATAACATTTGCTTTGACAGAAGGGAATGTGTATATATAGAGCTATTTCTTTCATTATAATTCACCTCATTTATTTTAAATAATAAATAATAAAGAATAGAGAATAGTTATGGTTATTTTACTCACTATGGTCGTAAAATTTCATTAATAGAACAAAGGCACCGTCGGTGCTTCTTTGTTCAGTGCAAAGAGCAAGCATAATATCATTATGCAAAAATAAAAGCAGCTAGGCTGCTTTTATTTGTCATCGTCAAATTTTAGTACTGCAAGGAAGGCCTCTTGGGGAACCTCCACGTTACCAACTTGTCTCATTCTTCTTTTACCCTCTTTTTGTTTTTCAAGTAATTTTTTCTTTCTTGAAATATCTCCACCATAACATTTTGCCAACACATCTTTTCTAAGGGCTCTAACAGTTTCCCTTGCTATTACCTTAGAACCTATACTAGCCTGAATTGGTACGGCAAACATATGTCTTGGTATAATTTTCTTTAATTTTTCAACTATCATTCTTGCCCTCTCATAAGCCTTATCTCTATGAACTATTAGGGAGAAGGCATCTACCAATTCTTTATTAATTAATATATCCATTTTTACTAAATCCGATTGTTTATATCCTTTTAATTCATAATCAAGGGATGCATAACCCCTAGTTTTTGATTTCAATGCATCAAAAAAGTCATATATAACTTCATTTAAAGGCATTTCATAATGCATAGATACCCTAGTTTCCTCAAGGTATTCCATGTTCTTAAAAGTTCCCCTTTTATCTTGGCACAGTTCCATTATAGGACCAACATAATCAGTGGGTGACATAATACTTACATCAACTATAGGTTCTTCCATATATTCTATCTCCGACTGTTCTGGTAAGTTTGTTGGGTTTTGTATCTCTACCATTTCCCCATCATTTTTCTTAACTTTATAAACAACACTAGGTGCTGTGGTTACAATATTTAAACCAAACTCCCTTTCCAGTCTTTCTTGAATAATCTCCATATGCAAAAGACCTAAAAATCCACATCTGTAACCGAAACCTAAAGCAACCGATGACTCAGCTTCAAAGGTTAAGGCTGCATCATTTACATGTAACTTTTCAAGGGCATCCCTTACATTGTTATACTCTTCCCCCTCAGCTGGATATATACCACAATACACCATGGAAGTAACTTCCTTATATCCTGGAAGAGGTTTATTTGTGGGGTTTTTAGCATCAGTTATAGTATCCCCAACAGTTGCATCCCTTACATCCTTCATACTAGCCGATACATAACCAACGTCTCCAGAGGATAACTTGTCTATTGGAACTTGGTTCGGTGCTAATATTCCTACCTCTGTTACTTCAAATTCTTTACCTGTGGACATCATTTTTATTTTCATACCAGGTTCTACAGAACCCTCCATAACCCTTATATAAGCAATAACACCTTTATATGTGTCGTAATAAGAGTCAAATATAAGGGCTTTTAATGGTTCTTCTTTATCTCCACCTGGAGCAGGAACTTTAGCTACTATGCTCTTTAGTACTTCTTCTATATTTATACCATTTTTAGCAGATATCAAGGGTGCATCGGAGCAATCTAAACCAATAACATCCTCTACCTCTTTTTTCACTTCCTCAGGCCTAGCTCCAGGTAAATCTATTTTATTAATAACTGGAATTATTTCCAAGTCCTGTTCTAAAGCTAAATATACATTAGCAAGGGTTTGAGCCTCAACTCCCTGAGCTGCATCAACTACTAATATAGCTCCTTCACATGCAGCTAAACTCCTTGAAACCTCATAATTAAAGTCAACATGTCCTGGGGTATCGATAAGATTTAATATGTATTCTTCCCCATCATCAGATTTATATATTAATCTAATAGTTTGTAACTTTATTGTTATTCCTCTCTCTCTCTCTAAGTCCATATTATCTAAAACTTGCTCTTTCATCTCTCTTTCAGTTAATAAACCAGTTTTTTGAATCAATCTATCTGCTAGTGTCGATTTTCCATGGTCTATATGAGCAATTATCGAAAAATTTCTAACTCTATCTTGTCTATTTTTAGCCATATTTTTCCTCCTCATGAATTGGAAGTAGTCCTTAACAATTATAACACAACTATACAATTGATAAAAGATATATGGATAGGTATTCTAATATATATTAAAATACCGGGCAAAGCCCGGATTTAGTCTTTTAATAAATTATCAATTACCGATTGAATATCTAATATAATATCATTGACCTTTACTCTAATGTTGTTAACCATATTATCTATAGCTTCTTTTTTTATATCATAATCACTACCCATAATATGAACTGTATAGATGTCATTATTATTGCTATAATCAAAAACCTTTTTATCCTCAACACACATAAGCTTCCTGAAGTTACAGTCTACTGTATATAATCCTAAAAGGAAAAAAGTAAATAAAACTACTATCGATAATCGTTTTATCCTTTTTCTTCTTTTTTCATATTTCTTTTCTTTATATTTTTTTAATCGCGCACCCATAAACATCACCATACTTATTATTGCCAATTCTAAATGTTTATATAAGTATAGTAATTTAATAAATATCCTTTATTTATATAGATTGCCAAAATCGTCATTAAAGGGAAAATATCTAAATATAGCTTTACCTTTAATAGAAGACACAGGAATAAAACCTAAGTGTCTACTGTCTTTACTAGCACCTTTGCTACGATTGTCACCAAGAACAAAAACATGTCCATCGGGTATCTTCCAATGGCTTCTACCGTAGGTGTTCGTATAAGTATCTCCTGTTAAATAGTCTTCTTTTAATATTTTACCGTTTAGATACACCTTACCATCATATATCTCTACCCTATCTCCAGCTATACCTATGACCCTTTTTATATAATCCTTTTCAGGATCGTCCGGTGCCTTCAGCACCACTATATCCCCTCTGTCAGGTTCTCCAAAACGATAGCCTATCTTATTAGTAAATAACCTATCCTTATCATGGAGAGTGGGATACATTGAATACCCTAATACATAGGTGGTATTAAATACAAAAGCTTTAATTATCACTGCTATTATAACCGCTATTGCTATACTTTTTAACCACTCAAATATTTCTTTCTTCTTCATTTTTATCGCCCCTTCAAATGGTGAAACTAATCAATATTATATCATTTATCCTTTTAAAAAAAAAGGGATTATATACTAATCCCTTTTATCACTTGATCTATTATTTCTGATAATACCTTAGCACATTCTTTAGCTTCATCAACTGTATTTAGATTACTACCAACTTCTATTAATGCATAATAATCACTTAAAAATTGATTATATCTACCACTGGGCTTTATTATAATCCCTTTACATAAACCAGGATATAATTTATCAGAAACCCTTTTAATATATTTATTAAAATTTAATACCTGTTGTTTATTTTTACTATCAGGTCCTACAACTAAGGAAAAAGTAGCCACAGATTTACCATTTATATTTATTTTTGATTCATTTTTAGCTTTATTTAAATAGGATGCATTATCGGCCACCCCATCTCTATGAACATCAAAAACTACTTTTAAATTTTTTTCCTGCTTAAGGACCTCTTTTGCAGTGGATAAGGATCTTATATATGATTTATTATAAGAGGGTATATCATGAAATGTCTCTACATGCTTTACATTATGCCCTTTACTTATAAGATTTTTAGATAATACCTCTCCAACCGTTGTAACATTATATCTTCTATCTTTAGTATGATATTGATTAGCCTTATAGGGTAAATAAGCCTCAGTTCCGTGGGTATGGTACATTAATATATAAGGTTTACTTCTATTATAAGATATAGCCTGTATATCAGTTGGTTTAGATACTACTATGCCTTTAATTGTATCATCTTCTTTAGGATCATCACCTGTCTCTAATATTTCTCCTTTTTCCCCTTCCTCCGGATCTTCAACAAATATAATATCCTCTAAAATAATAGCATCATCTTCTTCAACTTTCCTTTCTTCCCCTTTAGTTTTTTTACTACTTTTATTCTGACTTAAAACTTTAACACTTTCCTGATCACCTTCCCCTTTATCTAACAAGTTTATAATAGCAGGAAATTGAGATTTTAAATATGATTTTGGATTTATTTTATTTATGATTTCTTTAATACTAGTTCCTAATATACTATGTGAGTCTTCCCCATACCTTTTCTCATATGCTAATTTTAAATAAATATTAGAATCACTTAATATTCTAAAAAAAAATTTATCATCATCTTTTATTTTAACCTTATTAATATCTAATTCTTTTTTTTCTTCTTCGCTCTTAGAAAATGCTGTAACAGACTGATTTAAATTATCTTCTTTATTCTCCAATGATAATCTTATCTGGGTATACTTTTTATTTTCTATACCTCTTCTATTAATTACATTAAAACCAATAAAAAAAACAATCAAACAAATTACAGCAATAAAAATATAGACTATCCCTTTATCATGTCTTCTCCCCTTTTGCATATCAACACTCCTTTAGCCTTAAGTATCTATAATATGAGTAAAAAAACACAGTTCTATATCTGATTATATTCAGAAAAAGGAGAAAATATGATTAAGGGAATTTTATTTACTATGGGTTTATATATATTATTATGCAATCAAATAAGTTTTCTCAAACTATTACAATTGACAGTTGACAATTAAAGGTAATTTTAGTCACTTCGTTCCTAAAATATTATATTCAAATCGGCTAAAGCCGATTTGCACCTTAATTGTCCACTGTCAATTGTCAATTATCAATTATTAAAAGGAGCCCTAGGGCTCCTAATTTAGATACTTATTTATGTCTTTTAAATCTATTCCCGGATGTAATGATACGTTTAATCCATTTGCAACTATAATAGAAAGGTCATTTATTAAATCATCAATTTCTTTAGGAGTGACAATGCCATTTAACATTTGGGGGGTCAGTACTTCTTTAATAAGTTCATACTTATCATTCTTATCCATTTGGTCTAGCATATTATAAAAATCTGTTCCAACTTCTGAATGGTTTTTCATCTCTTCTGTTATTAAATCTATGGTATCATTAACCATGGTAGCAGAGTCTACAACCGTTGGAACCCCTATAGCTATAACTGGTACACCTAAGTATTCTTTATTAAGAGCCTTTCTCTTATTCCCAACCCCTGAACCGGGATTTATACCAGTGTCTGATATTTGTATTGTGGTACTAACCCTACTCATTTTTCTAGATGCTAAGGCATCTACTGCCACCACTAAATCTGGATTTGTTTTTTCTACTATTCCCTTTATTATCTCACTGGTTTCTATCCCTGTAAGTCCCATTACTCCAGGAGATATGGCAGATACATTTGCCATGGATTCGTCTTCTGTCTTATTATATGTTTCAAAATAATGTCTAGTAACAAAGACTCTATCTACGACTTTAGGCCCTAAGGCATCTGGTGTTACATTCCAGTTTCCTAATCCTATAATTAGTGTTTTAGTATTCTTTTTATGGTTAGCTATAGCCTTTAGCTCTTTAGCTAATGCCTTACTAATTTTATCCTTTAATTGCTGATCAGCTTTTTTAAGGGCTGGAACCTCGATAGTTATATAACTACCTTTAGGTTTACCCATTTTATGGGACCCTATATCATCTAATATTTTAACTCTAGTTATAGTATAATCCTTATCATTATCCTTATCCACTTCTACACCGGGAACTTCAACATTGTTTTGTTCTTTATAAAGTTCTCTAGCTTCTAATGCCAAATCTGTATGAACTTCATACATATTCTACCACCTCTTTGATATTTAAAATCATCTTAAATATTACTATTTTAGTCTGCCCTTCCATAATAATTAATATTACAGCTAAAGTATAAATTTTTTTCAAATTGGGTATAAAAGAAATAAGACATTTTTCTTGCATTTTATCATTGTTCATGGTAAAATAACCTTTGTCAATTGCATTTGAAGGGGGTGAACCTATTGGCAAATATTAAATCAGCTAAGAAAAGAATAAAAGTGATTGAAAAGAAGAACGCTATAAATAGAAAAAGAAAATCAGAAATTAAAACTTATATTAATAAGTTTGATAGCGCTATAGAGAACAATGATCTTGACACTGCTAAGGAATTACTTAGATTGATCGAAAAGAAAATGGATAGAGCTGCTGCGAAGGGTACTTTAAAGAAGAATGCCGTTTCAAGAAAAATTAGCAGATTATCTAAAACATTAAATAAAGCTAACTAATCTTTATTTAAAAGCACACATGGTGTGCTTTTTTAATATTTATAAAGATTAGTTAGCTAGCAAGATCTATTATCAACTTCTCCACTAATAATTTCCAATCACCCTTGCCTGTCTTAGCCTTCCTTTCTACTTCTAGACAATGGATTAACCCAATTTCCAGTTCCTTAGATGTAAAGTTTCGAGTCTGTTTTAAAACTTTATTTCCTAGATAGGGATGTACCCCCAACTTTTTTACGATTTTACTGGGATTATATCCTTTTTCCTCAAAGGTTTTAGCCATAAATAATAATCTTAATTGTTTCACTATCATATAGGAAATCTGCTGTATAGGTTGATTATCTAGTATCATTTCATTTAGTATTAATATGGCCACTTCAGGTTTCCTCTGACTAATTCCGTCCAATAATTTAAACACATTATTTTCAAGGGATTTAACAAATACTTTGTCTATATCTTCTTTTTTTATTTCCCCTTTAGTTCCTGAATAATCACTTATTTTTTTTATTTCGTTTTGTAAGTCATATAAAGTTTTATCATTTTTAGATTCTAAATAACCTGAATTTTGTATGAAGTAATAAACATCTGTGCTATTAATTTTCTTTTTATTTTTCTTAAAGTTACTTGTAACCCATTTTTTTAACTCGGATGAATCTAGTTTATTTAGTTCCGCTACTAGACCCTTAGATTTAATATTTTTTACTACTTTTAACCTATTGTCAATTTTCTCATCTAAAACTAAAAATATCAAACATATGGTTTTATCTAGTGTTAAAATATACTCAGCCAATTTATTAATATCAATATTACCATTATTTTGTTTTTTGCTAAAAGCTCCACTATCCTTTACTACCACTACTTTTTTATCACTCATAAAAGGTAATGTCTCACATGCATTTATTATTTTATCTTCATCAATCTCTTTACCTTCTAAAGTTATATAATTTAATGACTCAAAATTTTCACTTATGTATTTTTTCTTAATTTTCTCTACTACTAAATCCATTAGAAAATTTTCTTTTCCATAACATAAATATACCGGTTTTATTTTGTCCTCTTTTATATCATTTAATATATCTTTAAACTTCAAACTACTACACCTCACTTTTTCTATATGTTTCAAGTCTTAGAATTATCAACTATTTCACTTTTCTCATTGTATCTTAAACTTTTTATAAAGTAAATAGATACTAAGTTAAATACTAAAGTTACCAATATTAGTATTTTATATTTATTTATTATATCATTTATTGTATCCTTATCTTTTAAAAAGGGAGTAATATTTATATTATTTTTTTCTACCTTTACTCTAACCAGTCCATTTTTATCATTTCTAAAAACTTTAATGCCATTACTACTATATCTTGATAATACCTCTTTATTTGGATGTCCATATTTGTTTTTCCCAACTTGGATAATTACATATTTAGGATTGAATTTCTCCACAAACTTATCTATAGATGATGTATTACTACCATGATGGGGAGCCTTCATAATATCTATATTCTCATATACTTTATTATTAATTAATTCTTTTTCCACCTCTGATTCTATATCTCCAGTGAATAGTACTTTGTATTCATTTATACTAACTAGTAATACCATAGATAAATTATTTTCATTTTCCATATACTCTCTTGTATTATTAATTTCAGGATGTAGTACCTTTATTTTTATATTATTATCGATTTTTATTATGTCACCTTTATTCAAATAATTTATGTTTACTTTATTTTCTTTTGCTTTTTTTAATATTTCTGTATATAGAGGACTTTTATTATTTTTATAACCTAAAAAAATATTATCAATAGATATTCTTTCTATTAATGATAATACTCCTTCGCAATGATCTTCGTGATAATGACTGATAAACACTCCATCTATATTTTTTATTCCCGTTTTAAGTAAATAAGGAGTTACAACGTTAGCTCCAATATCATAGTTCCCAAATGGAGTTCCTCCAGTATCTATTAATATATCTCTACCCCTCCCCCTTATTAATGTACAATCACCTTGTCCCACATCTATGAAGTCTATATATACATTTTTGCAGTAATAGCTATTTGTAAATATCAGTAGTATAGCTACTAAGTAATATATAAATATAACTTTTTTCACTTTGTAACTATAGAGTTTTAATTTTATAAAACCCAGCATTATAAAAACAATTAAATAATATATAAATATTTCATATATTTTAAAAGACACTATATCAATAGTAAATCCTAGTTTATATATTAAGCTAATAATTATATTGCATACCCATAATAAAGTATTAATTATAAACCCTAAAAATATAGCTAGCCTTGCTGATATAAAAAATATAATTAATGCAGTAAAGGCTAGAATTAGAACAATAGATATCAGTGGTATAACTACTATATTTGAAACTATTGATAAAAAAGAAAACTTATTAAAATGATATATTAAAAAGGGTAATAAGCCCATTTGAACTCCTAATATGGGTGATAGAATCTCAGGTATTATATCATTACTTAATGGAATTTTCTCTTTAATTTTAGAAGTAAATAATATTATGGAATAGGTAGCTCCAAAGGAAAGCTGAAACCCTATACTAAAAAGCCAAAATGGATTATATATCAGTAATACCAATGCCGCAAATGAAAGTATATTTATGGGATCATAGCTTCTATGTATTAACTTTGATAATAAAAGAAGTGTTATCATAATTAGAGCCCTTAAGGTTGAAATAGGGAATCCTATAAAATAACCGTATATCCAGAGAATAAACAGTGTAATTAAAACTTGTAAGTTAAGCTTTAATTTTAATGCCTTTAACAGAAAAGCCACTGCTCCTCCTATTATACCAATATGTAATCCTGATACAGCTAATATATGGGCCAACCCCGCTTCTCTAAAAATATTTTTATCATTATCAGTAATATATTTAGTATCTCCTAGAACCATAGCCTTAACAATTGAAGCATTTCTTTTTTTACTTATAATTTTATCAAAAATATAACCTGTTTTTTCTTTAAATTTAATTGAATTTTTTTGTAAATAATTAAGGTTATTTGATGAAATAACTTTTATATTTTCACTCCTAACTTCAACAGTGTAAAATATATCTTTTGTATATAAATATAGTCTATAGTTAAATAATTTAGGGTTTGTATTACTTTCTGCTATCTTAACTGTCCCCGTTGCAAGTATTTTATCCCCTATTTTAACTTTTTTATTTCCAAAAACTCTTAATACTACTCTTTCATTTAATATATATCCTATTTTATTATAATAAATTTTCTTGACTTCCATTATATACTTTGAATATCCCTTACTTAGATATTCTGTTTCTAACAAAATACCTTCCATTTTTATTTCTATATTTTGATATTTACATAGTTTACTTTCACTTTTTTCTTTTATTATCAAACCAGATATAATAAAAGTTATAATTAATAATATTAGAACATACTGTTTGTTTTTAATAATCAAATACATTATTATTAAAGCTAATATAAAAATTATTATTAACAAGTACTTAACTTGAAATTTTATATTATAAAAAAATAGTATACCTAACATATAGGAAATTAAAAAAACTAAAAATGGTCTTTTCATTGTAAAACCCCTAAAAATTAAAGTTTTAATGAATATATTATTCTTATATATAATTATTATATAGTTTAGTAAACTTTAAACATGTTTTTTATATTTGCCAATAGATATTAGCATTATATATATTTTTTACTAATTATATGTTATAATTCTACTATAATTTATTAAGGAGGTCTTTGCTGTGAGAAAATATTTGGCAGCAGAAGTTAATAAACATAGAATGGTATTAAAACAATTGGGTGCTAAGCTAGAGGTGGTAAACTCATTAATGTGTTATGTAACCTTTGATCTAGATGGTATTGAGATTTCTTACGTTTATAATGTTAATCGTAAAAATCAATACTTCCTAGAGAGGATAAAACCCTACTCAGAGCCTGCAGGAACTTTTGAATCAGAGCAAGATGTAATAGATACAATAAAAACAGATATTGAGCAGTTTAAAAATGCAAAGAAGTGTAAAGTTTTCGATTTGTTTATTAATATTAATAAGGAACTAAATAAAACAGTACGGGAATTTGAGGATTTATATTTATATTATAATATCCCCCATGAGCATGCCGATGCAATAAAGTCTAAACTTTTAGATGTTCAAGACCTTATTTTTGAAGCCAAGAAAAAGGGAAAAAGAATATACTTTAAAAAAGACCCAAAAAATATATAAAGGGAACAACAACGATCATTGTTGTTCCCTTTATATATTTTTAACTATTATTTTAATCTAATTTTAATAAAAAATATAAATATTATACAAAATTATTTAGTATTCCCTATCAAGATAATTAGTATACTTACAATTTCTCAATATAATTAACTCTAGTCAAGCCTATTAAAGATTTATAGCAAATTATAGAACTATATGACATTTTAATATATTCATCTATAGGAGTAAAATGAGAGGTGCGTTAAAAAATAACCCTAAGGAGATGTTACTATGGAACTAGGAACCCACGTTTATATTGCTGCAATAATATTTATATTAACCTATGTCTTTATAATCTCAGAAAAGATTAATAGAACCTCCGTTGCCCTATTGGGTGCAACCATAATGCTTATTTCAAAGGTTATACATCAAGAAGCTGCCTTTCAGTCAATTGACTTCAATACAATAGGACTATTAATTGGTATGATGATAATTGTAACTATTACAAAGAGGACTGGAGTATTTCAATATGTAGCTATTAAGGCAGCTAAGTCGGCTAAGGGAGATCCTTGGAAGATTATTTTATATTTTTCTATAATTACTGCCATATCATCGGCCCTTTTAGATAATGTTACCACTGTTTTATTAATAACACCGGTAACTTTAGTTATTACAGAAACTCTAGAATTAAATCCAATACCTTTTTTAATACCTGAGATACTTATTGCGAATATTGGTGGTACTGCAACTTTAATCGGTGATCCCCCTAATATAATGATAGGTAGTGCAACTAACTTGGGTTTCGTGGATTTCGTTTTAAATTTAGCTCCTATAGTTATAATCATCTTTACATTAGTAATCTTTATATTGAAAAAAATATATAAAAAAGATTTACAGGTGAAAAAGGAATTAAAAGAAAAAATTATGGGTTTTGATGAAAATAAATCGATAGAGGATAAGCTTCTTTTAAAGAAAAGCTTAATAGTGTTACTTCTAACAATATTAGGATTCACTTTACACCAATTTATTGGATTAGAGTCTGCAACGGTAGCATTAACTGGAGCAGCTATATTATTGGTAATAAGTAAAGTAGAACCAGAAGAGATTTTTTTAGAAATAGAATGGTCTACAATATTCTTCTTTGCTGGCCTGTTTGTTTTAGTAGGCGCTTTAGAAGAGGTGGGTATAATTGAATCTCTGGCAAAGGGTGTAATCAATTTAACTAAGGGGAACTTATTTTTTACAACTATTTTAATCCTTTGGGTAGCAGCAATAGCTTCCTCATTTATTGATAATATACCTTTTGTTGCTACAATGATTCCATTGATTAAAAGTATCGGTGCCATGTCTGCTATTAGCATTACACCTCTTTGGTGGGCCCTAGCATTGGGAGCATGTCTAGGGGGCAATGGAAGCCTTGTAGGGGCATCAGCTAATGTTATAGTTGCTGGAATGTTACAAAAAACTGAATACAAGATTTCTTTTATAGATTTCTTAAAAGTAGGCTTTCCAATAATGATTATAACAATAATGATATCAACAATTTACTTAACAGTATTTTATATCTAAGAGTTGAGGGATTACGAATCCCCCAACAACGTAAATAAATTTACTTAACAGTATTTTATATCTAAGAGTTGGGGGATTATGAATCCTCTAAACAATATAAATAAATTTACTTAACCACGTTTTACATTTAAGGAGGCAAACTAAAGTGAAAAAGCATCTTAATTTAATAACGGATTTATTAATTGTTTTAGTATTTATTTTA
Source organism: Dethiothermospora halolimnae (assembly GCF_037577855.1). NCBI lineage: Bacteria > Bacillati > Bacillota > Tissierellia > Tissierellales > Thermohalobacteraceae > Dethiothermospora > Dethiothermospora halolimnae. The sequence continues at coordinate 142,187 of NZ_JBAKFX010000002.1, forward strand.
AGTTTAGTTGCAATTGAATATATAGAACATCCTAAGTCTTCACAAGATACAGCATCCTACCATAAGGAAGTATTAATAGAAAAGGAAAATTTCTGGGGATTAAATCTTTAAGAATCAGTGGAGAGTGCAGAAAATAAATAAGATAGGGACTGGATATATATCCAGTCCCTATATTATTTATTCTTTATTATTTATTCTTTATTCTTTATTTAAACTATTCTCCCAAAGTTGCAACCATAACTGCTTTTATAGTATGCATTCTGTTTTCAGCTTCATCAAATACTACTGAATGTTTACTTTCGAATACTTCATCTGTAACTTCCATTGAATCTAAGCCAAACTTCTCTTTTATTTCTTTTCCTATTATAGTGTTTGTATCATGGAATGCTGGTAGACAATGCATGAATATTACTTCATCATCGGCCATATTTATCATATCCATATTAACTTGATATGGCTTTAACATATTGATTCTTTTCTCCCATACTTCGTCTGGTTCTCCCATTGATACCCAAACATCAGTATATATTGCATCTACACCTTTAATTCCTTCTTCTATTGATTCTGTAAGTGTTATCTTAGCTCCTGTTTCCTTAGCTATTTCTCTTGCTTCATTTACTAAGTCTTCCTCTGGGAATAACTCTTTTGGAGCTACTATCCTAAAGTCTAAGCCCATTTTTGCAGAACCTATCATTAGAGAATTACCCATATTATTTCTTCCATCTCCAACATATGCAAACTTAATTCCTTTTAAATGTCCTTTATGTTCTTGAATAGTTAAGAAGTCTGCTAATATTTGAGTTGGATGGAACTGGTCAGTTAATCCATTCCATACTGGTACCCCTGAATATTCAGCTAAGGCTTCAACTGTTTCTTGAGAGAATCCTCTATACTCTATACCATCATACATTCTTCCAAGAACCCTAGCAGTATCGGCTGCTGATTCTTTTTTACCCATTTGAGAACCAGTTGGTCCTAAGTAAGTAACATGGGCCCCTTGGTCTAAAGCTCCAACTTCAAAGGCACATCTCGTTCTTGTTGATGCCTTTTCAAATATTAAAGCTATGTTTTTACCTTCCATTGTTTTTTGCTCTGTACCTGAATACTTGGCTCTTTTTAAATCTCTAGCTAAATCTAATAAATAGTTTATTTCCTTTACAGAATAGTCCTTAAGTGTTAATAAACTTCTTCCTTTAATATTGAATCCCATTTTTATTACCTCCTAATATGTATTATTTTTATTTAAAAACATAATTTATAAATTATGTTTTTTATACTAATTAATTTCTTAATTCTATTAACTCAGTTTACAAATTATTAATCATCCAACCTAAATAAGATTTGCTACTAAATCCATTAGAAATAATATTATTTTATTGAAAGGCTAGTAATTCATTAGCAAAAATAATTCTGTTATCAGAGGATTCCTAACCCTGTTGTTGCGTCCCCTAACCCTGTTGTTGAGTCTCGTAACCCTGTTGTTGGGGGATTCGTAATCCCCCAACTATTCATATCAACTATAGCCTATTTCCTTAAACTCTCCCTTATAAGGGGCATACTCATACACCTTGGTCCTCCTCGCCCCCTGGATAACTCTGCACTGGGCATTTCATGTATCTTTATACCGTGTTCCTTTAAGATTTTATTAGTTACATAATTTCTTTCATAAACAACAACTTCTCCCGGCGAAATAGCCAAAGTATTTGATCCGTCATTCCATTGTTCCCTAGCTGCATCTATATAATCTCCACCGGCACACCTTATTAAGGTTACTTTATCAATTTTTAGATATTTTTTCAAGACCTCTTCAAGAGTTGCTTCTTCCTTTACTATATCTAACTGATTTTTTTCTTTTCCTTTTCTAATGGAAAATACTATTAGTGGTCCTTCTATTTCTGGATGAATTGTAAATTTATCATAATCAACCATTGTAAATACCGTATCTAAATGCATAAATGCCCTTTTCTTAGGTATATCAAAGGCTAATACAGTTTCAAAGGGTTGATCGCTATTAAAGATTTTTTTGGCAAACTTCTCAATAGATACTGGATCAGTTCTCTCCGAAATACCTATGGCCACTACCTTATCACTTAAAACAAGCTCATCTCCACCTTCAAGGGAGGATGTTTCATCCCTATCAAACCATATTGGTACTTTTTTATCTTTAAACCTTGGATGATTTTCAAATATATATTTAGCAAATACAGCTTCTCTATTTCTAGTATCTGTTCTCATATGGTTCAATGTAATGCCTGAGCCAATTGTGGCAAAGGGATCCCTAGTAAAATATAAATTGGGCATAGGGTCTGTGATAAAAGGATATTTAGAATGTACCATATCAATAAGGGAACTACTTTTTATATTTTTTATTTCTGTTTTTCTAATACCCGCCATCATTTTATTAATCAACTGCTGATTATCTAAATCATTGAAATACTCTTTAATGGCACTTCTAGCATATAAACTTTCTATGCCAGATTCATCTAGAAATTCTTCAATTATTTCTTGTCTTTTATTATTATCTTTTATTGATTCAGCCGCCAACTCCTCTAAATATAACACTTCAACGCCGTTATCCCTTAGTATATTTGCAAAGGAATCATGTTCTTCCCTTGCAATCTTTAAATAGGGTATATCATCAAATAGTAATCTTTCCATATAATCTGGTATCAAGTTTTCTAACTCTTGCCCTGGCTTATGGAGTAATACAGTTTTTAATTTTCCTATTTCAGAAGTAACCTCTAATGCCTTATCATTAGGATTCAATTTAACCCTCCTTCATATATTGTTAAATTATAATGTTCATATAACCACCTTATATTTTATTATAACCAATTTATTCTGATTTGATTATATTCAACTATACACTATATTGTCAATTAAATTTTTCCATTTATATACCATAAGTTTTTCTTACCTCTGATATTTCTAATATGCCATCAAAGTTATATCTTGCCTCATCTATTATGTCTTGCAAATTATATTCTGGCCAAAAATGGGTTAGAATAAGTCTTTTAACCGATGCTTTTTTACCAATTTCACCGGCTTCTTTAGGTGATAAATGGGGTATATCTTCCTTCATATCCCTTTCTAAAATCGATGATTCACATAAAAACATATCAGCCAATTTTGCAAATTCTATTAATTCTTCGTTATATGATGTATCCCCAGAATATACAAAAGTACTAATATCATTATCAATCTTTATGGCATAGGTATCAACGGGATGAATCATCTTTTGAAAGGATATATTTAAGTTATCAATTTTAATACTTTTATTATCATCTATGGGTATAATATTGAAGGCATCATTATAATTAAATCTCTCTACCATATCCATATCATCTTGAGGAGTATATAAAGATATGGGAAGATATCCTTCTTTTTTATTTATCCCTAATGCATACTTTAAAACTAAAATATCACTTATATGATCACTATGTAAATGGGATAGTATAATAGCATCAAGTTTTCTTACATCACATATGTCCTGTAATATAGATAAAACTCCATTGCCACAATCTAGTAAAACCTTTGTATCTCCATCTTCTATTAAATATCCTGAACAAGCTCCATTAGCTTTAGGATAGGGTCCACTATTACCTATTACTGTTAATTTCAAATTTAAAACCTCCTCTATTTTATTTTTCCCAATGATATGGTTTATAAACACAATATAAAAAATAGATAAGGAACCTTTGTTCCTTATCTATTCTTTATATTAATTATCCCTATTAAGCTTAATATATTCTTCAATTTCTTTTTTAGTAATATTTTTATTTCCGTATCTTGCACTATTATAATACTTAGTTAATAACTCTAAACTTTTTTCCTCTTTTTTACTATTAATATAGTCTTTAAATTCATTTGGAGTATAGTGCTTTTTATATTCATAACCCTGTTTATTTAACTTAATAACCTTTTCTGCATATAACCGCCTTATTACAGGTAGGTTTTTAAGATTATTTCCCTCCATATATTTTGAAATGATATTGTTTATTTGATTAAATCGCTTTTTTATTCCCTTCTTTATATCTTTTTTACTTAGAACAAATTCCTTTTCCATATCCTTTGAAGATGTACTTTTATTTGATATATATATATTTCTTATTTTTTTATACATAATATAGATAATCACTAATCCTATAATTATAAAAACTGACCATTTTAAAACCATTAAAATTGGTTCTATATTCAATGATCCCTCTTGATCATACATATCTTGCATTTTAGATTCTTCCACTTCAGTTTCGCTGTTGTCTTCCCTCTCGGGGAAAGAAAGATTTAGAAGTTTTGATATTTTCGCCAACAACCATGCCAATGGATACATTACAGTAATTATTACTTTTCCAAAAATCTGATATATCCTTTTCAATAGGTCTATTACATAGTTTAAATTGCCAAAACCAAAATAGTTAGTAAACACTAATATTAATATTAATGAAACTATGACAATAGATAAAATATTAAACCTTAAAATATTCTTACTTTTATTAATGGTATTTATGTTAACACCTTCATATACTGTTGTTAAATTTAATCTCATTAATTGCAAAATTGATAATACTATAAAAACTAATAAATACTTTTTAATTAACATTAAATATAAATCCCTTGAACCGAAAACATTAACAAAAAAACCTATTAAAAATATTTCAATATACAAAAGTACAAGCTCAGATGTAAACATTTGAGGAGTTTTATCTTCCTCTGTAAAATCTATTCCCCTTTTCCACATATAGATATAATATATAAACGTTAAAAACTTCAATGTTATACTATAATCATTGGTATAAAAAGCAAATAACAATGAAATAACCACTGCTAAAAATGGAAAGATTCCTTTAAGAAGTTTTTTCATGTTTAATTTTTTATAACCTACATATATTAAAGCTAAACTGAAAATATAATTAATAACACCATTTGTTATAATAATTCTTAGTGAAAAATCTCTAGGTATATTGCTGAAAAAAAATGCAACTATTGCTATAAACAATATAAAGGTTTTAAAAACATCATAGGATCCTTTTATCAAGGTTTTTGATATAATATTTACTTTTCTATACAATATACCACCTCCTATCCTTCCATTAGTGATTTATCATTACTAGCTAATACTTCTACATTTTTATGAATTCCTTTTATATTGGTATTGTCATTTAATAAGATTAATTTTACTATATATCCCTTTCTAGATAAATAATTAATCTCTTTCTTTACGTTTTCAGACAAGTAGGCAGTTACTAGGACAATTACACTGCCTTCATTGATATATTTTATTTTATTTTTGATCTCCTCTGCAATACCTACTCTCTTATATTCATTGGTTTTTGCCAGTGCCTCTAATATAAAGTTAAATTGATTTCTTGAAGATGAAGGTTTAAGAAATATATTCTGATTATTACCAGCAAACAAACCATTTGATGTATACCCCATGGGTATTTTGTCTTTATTTGCCTCATTTGCAATAGCTGCAACTATTTCTATTCCCTTTTCAATATATTCTTTCTTTACACCATAAATCTCCGATTCATATGTTTGAACATTTAAAAAGGCCATAACTGAAGGATTTCCAGTAAAGTCAAATTTCTTAACATAAAGTTTATCCATCCTTGCTGTGGTTTTCCAATCTATTGTATTAAAGCTATCACTACTATTATATTCCCTAGCCCCAGCTATTAAAGTAGGATCTGGAATAATCCACCTTTTTACACTTATATCCCCTTGATAGTTTTTGTAAGGTATTATCATGTCCTTTAATGGCTTAACCTTAGGGTATACTAAAATTTTTATAGGCGATAAAAATCTTTTTTTAGCCACTTGTCCCAAATAACTTCCAATAGAAGTATTAACCTCGTGGAGTTCATAATAACCCCTTTTATCACAATATATGGTGTTGTGAACCCTAACTCTTTGAAAACTTAATAATGATGTTACTACTTTATATATTTTATTAGAATTGTGATTATACTCTATAACCTTTTGATCCTTAAAGTTTAATTCCTTTGGTACAACAGTGTTTACTTCTATCCATGGCAACATAAGGAACTTTCTATTTGTAATCTCCGTAGTCATCTTAATTTCATCCCCTACAAATACCCTATCCTTATCCCAATATCTTTTATACTCTAGTTTTTTAGGAGCCCACTTGTCCCATTTAGAACTAAATATTCCAATTATGATTACTATAGGTATAATAACTATAATATTTTCCATATTATCATACCTTTATATAGCTTTAATATTTTCAACAGGAGTATTGATTTTAGATACGATCTCAGTCAAAATATCTTCCACTGTTCTTCCATTTACCGATGCATATCCACCTAAAACTATTCTATGAATGAATATAGGTTTAATAAGTTTCTTAACATCATCTGGTAAAACATAATCCCTACCATTAATCGCCGCATAGGCTTGAGCTCCTCTAAACAATGCCATACTTCCCCTGGGACTTATACCTAGTTCTATCTCATCATGATTTCTAGTAGATCTTACAATTTTTAGTATATATTTAATTATTTCATCATCTACATATACCTGTGTAAAGCTTTCCCTAGCCTCTATGATGTCACTAGCCTTAACAACCGATTTTAATTCCCCTATGGGATTATCGGATTTAAACCTTTTTAATATTAGTAACTCTTCATCAAAGTCAGGATATTCCATTGATAACTGCATAAAAAATCTATCTAATTGGGCCTCTGGTAATGGAAATGTTCCACCGGTTTCAACGGGATTTTGTGTAGCTATTACAAAAAATGGTTCGTCCAATTTGTATGTATTTCCATCCACTGATACTTGGTGTTCTTCCATGGCCTCTAATAAGCTTGATTGAGTTCTCGGAGTAGCCCTATTTATTTCATCAGCCAATACTATCTGACTCATTATAGGACCCTGTCTAAATTGAAAATCTCCTGTTTTTTGATTGTAAAAATTAACCCCAGTTAAATCCGCCGGTAACAAATCTGGAGTAAATTGAATCCTTTTAAATGAACTATCCACAGATTTAGCTAAGGCTTTAGCTAACATTGTTTTACCTAATCCAGGAACATCTTCTAAAAGTACATGTCCAGAACAAATCATAGACGTAATCATCAAATCAATTACATTATCCTTTCCCACTATGACTCTTTGAATATTTTTTTTAATATCTTCTGAAATATTTTGTATGTTTTTTATTTCCATATTTAACACCCCTTTATATATTCTAAATTTTTAGAATATTTATTATTATTATATCAAATATTTCCATATTAAAATTTAAACAACTGTTAAATATATCTTACAATTTGTTAATACATTTTGATATTGGGACTGAATCGAATATATCCAGTCCCAGCTAATAACTTATCTATTTTTTCTTTAGCAATCTATTTATAGTTATTAAAATAATAATTACTCCCAAAAAAATAAAAAAAACTCCTGAAATTTTATCTACTAAATTAGTCACCGCTATATTCTTGTCACTTAAAAGAAACATACTATCTCTTCTCTCTCTTTAAAACTGTCATTATATTTCTAGGATTTTTAGCACGATCTATAGCCACTAGTTCCCAACCTTCTTCGCCTAGGTCATTTAACTTTTCTTCATGCTCTTTACTTAATACCATATTAACCATACCCTTTGTCCTAAAGTTTACTATTTTGTATTCAAATTTTTTCATCAAGCAATACCTCCTAAAAGTCTACATAATCTTTATTTATATTATAACATATAGCATTAATTTTCCCATATCAAAAAAAGATAGTAACGTTAATCACCTTAGTTTGTACAAATATACTTGTACAAACTAAGGTGATAGTGTTACCATCCTTTTTATCCTAGTTTTTCTTCACTTTTATTTAATGATAATATATATTCTATGGCATTTGCCGGTTTATAAAAATATTGTAGGTTTATACCCGATCTTTTTTCTTTTTTATATAATTTATTAAAAATTTCATATAATATGCTATAATTGTATCCTTTAAAATCATATTTTTTTAGTCTATCAATAATAAATACTGCCAACTCATCGTCTATTGTATAGATATCATAGTCATTTTTTCTAAAAGCCTCTTTCATTTCTTCTGATTCTAATATATCATTTTCTGATATATCATATAATTTGCTGTAAGAAGAGTTTATATTAGTTACAAGCTCATTCCATTTTTTTAACCCTTCTATATTTATTTTAGATGATATTTTATTATTATCTTCCCAAAATTTTATTAGCAAAAACTTAGCACAATAATTATAAGCCGATTTTTCAGTGAAAAGTTCACACCACATATCTTCACTTAACTTTTTATTTAATCCATATTTTAATCTATATTTTTTTAATACTCCCCTTTGATCATACTTATATTTCATTTTAAAAAATTCTACAAATTCCATTAAATCTGCAAGTATTTTTTTGATAAAGATCATTTTTATTCCTCCCTAAATCAATACTATTTGAATTATTGCCAATTATTAGTATCTTATACCTGTTTTTTATATAATATTTATATTATCATTATATGTTATATTATCTTTACAGTTAAGAAAGGAACTTATCTTTACGTATTAAACATTACACCCATTTTTTTAATTTAGATTTACTTAAAATAATAATATCTCTACCTCTTATTTTTATAAGATTTTCATTATCTAATCTATTTAACATTCTACTTGCAGTCTCCCTTGAAGTACCTATTAAATTAGCCAATTCTTCCCTTGTTAATTTTAAATCCAACTTGTATTTCCCACTTTCTTGCAACCCATATTTTTCACACAATTGAAGTAGTATCTTTATCATTCTAGCATATGTATCATCTAATGCCATATTCTTTAATTTTTTTTGGGCTTCCTTTAATCTTTTATTAAGAACCTTTATCATTTCTAAGGCTATCTCTGCATTATTACGGATTATTTCTTCAATATCTTTATTCTTTAGAACATAAACCTTGGTATCTTCAATTGCTTCAACAGTAGCAGGATAGGCTATATCACTAAATAATACCACTTCTGCTATAACATCTCCATCGTCCTTTATATCTAATATAATCTCTCTACCATCATTTGATGTTTTATATACTTTAACCTTTCCATGCTTTACTATAAAAATAGAGTTCCCCCTATCCCCTTCGCTAAAAAGAATATTTCCCTTTTTATATAATCTTTCTTTAGCTACTTTTTTTATCTTGTCTAACTCCTTATCACTTATACCACTAAATATAGGTATCTCTCTAATATAGTTATCAAAAACCATATCTCCCCACCACCTTTTTATCATCAGTATATACATAGATTTTATCATATATATAAAGCAAAGTCATATTTATGATTTCCTGCACAAAAGAAGAATCCTTAGGGATTCTTCTTTTATATAAGTTCCTTTATATCCCTTGTAGGATAATTTTCATACTTTATAGTCTTTCCTTCCCAAGTCCTAATCATAATATGATCTTTACCCCTGGAGATTAAATACTGGGGTAATATAGGAGTCTTTCCTTGTCCTTTAGGCGCATTAACTATATAGGTTGGTACAGCCATTCCAGAGGTATACCCCCTTAGATATTCCATAATCTCAATGCCATCGTCTATTGATGTGTTAAAATGGCTAGTCCCAGCAACATGCTTAGCATGAAAAATATAATAAGGTCTAACCCTAATTTTTAATAACTGTTGGTTTAAATACCTCATAACAAATTTATCATTATTTATTCCATTTAATAAAACAGCTTGATTCCCTAATGGAATCCCTGCATTAGCAAGCTTTTCACAGGATTTTTTCGAATCTTCAGTTATTTCTTTAGGGTGGTTAAAATGGGTGTTTATATAAATAGGGTGATATTTTTTCAACATATCTATTAACTCGTTTGTAATTCTTTGGGGCATAGTTACTGGTGTTCTTGTACCTATTCTAATATAGTCTACATGGTCTATCTTCTTTAATTCTTTTAATATCCATTCTAACTTATGAGTGGGTAATGTAAGGGGGTCTCCCCCTGTTATCAATATATCTCTTATCTCTTTATTTTTTCTTATATAGTCAATTGATTCTTTTATAACACTTTTTGACTTTTGTTGATCTTTAGTTCCTATATTTCTTCTCCGCTGGCAATGTCTACAGTACATTGCACATTCATTTGTAACATTTATTATAAGCCTATCAGGATATCTTCTTGTTATACTGCCTGCAGGATTAGTATATTCTTCAGACATAGGATCAATATCAGTACACTTATCTGTAATCTCCCCTTCCGTTGGAACTGATAACAATCTTATGGGATCATATTTATCATTTCCACCTATCAAACTGGCATAGTAAGGGGATATTGACCATCTATATTTTTTAGAAACCCTTTTTATCCTTTGTTTTTCATCATCAGTTAAATTAATTATTTTACTTAAAGTCTCAATATCCTTTATCCTATTAGATAGTTGCCATCTATAATCTTCCCAATCCCCTTCTGTTCCTTCCAAAATCGATAATATCTTTTCCTTAGATTTTTGGAATTCCCTTTCTAATTTTAGTCCAATTGGTATTTGATCCTTCACATCTAAGTAATCTTTAATTTTATTTTTTAACTCCTTTGCTCGCTCTAAAGAAACATGTCTTTTATCCATTAACATATTTTCTATCATCAGCATTCCTCCCTACTATTGTTTTTTTGAATATTCAAATATTTTAAGTTTACAGTATTGTGTATACAAAATAAAGCAATATAATTGCCCATTTCATTGAAAAAAATATATTTTTATAAAAGCTTTTGAAAAATATACTCGATTAATAAGAGTTGAATTTTGAAATGAATTTTAAAAGATTAGAGTATAATTCGGTATCTTTCATTATAGCATTATATACAATATATGTCAAATTCCTTTATCGATATACTATTCATTCATCTTTCCTATTCTAATTTACTCTAGAAAAAAAACTTAATATAAACTATAATTAAGTTAAGAACTTTTATATAAGGAGGCCATTATGAAAAAATATATTGTTATAATTTTCTGTGTTATACTTTTAATAAGTGGATGTTCTAGTCCAGTTAAAGACGATTTATTAAACTATTTTAATAGTCAATTACCCCCTATTATGGAGTTAGAGGAAAAGGCTATTGAGGAATATTCTAGTATTATTTCAAAAGAGGACTATAAATATGAAACTCTATATAATTCCTTGGTTAAAACTATTATTCCTAATTATAAAGATTTTGTAGAGAATTTAGAAAAAATAGCTGTTGAAACTGAAGAAGTTGAAAGTCTCAACGAAATGTACACTAAAGGAGCCAATATGCAGCTAGAGGCCTTTACTTTATTAAAAGAGGGTATCAAAGAAAAAAACAAAGAAAAGACTAATAAGTCTAATGAACTATTTAAAGAGGGGAGAAAGCATATCACAAAGTTCAAAAAAAGAATGGTTGAAATGGCCGATGAATATAATCTAGAATATGAGTTATAAAGAGGTGAGGCTATGACTAAAAAGATTTATTTAGATAATCCATATTTAAAAGAAATAAAAGCCAATGTATACAGCAAAAAACATATAGATAATAACTATCATATAATCCTAGACAGAACTATCTTCTATCCTCACTTATCAGGAGGTCAACCAAAGGATACAGGTACCATAAATGGTGTTAAGGTTAAAGATGTTTATGAAGAAGGAGATAATATTGTTCATGTTCTATCAAAGGACATTGGAGACAAAAAAGTTAATTTATCTATAGATTGGAACACTAGATTTGACCATATGCAACAACATACCGGTCAACATATACTATCCTCTGCTTTTAATAAACTTTATGGAGCTAGCACTGTAGGTTTTCATCTAGGAAGTTCCTTTGTTTATATTGATATTGAATTACCCACTTTAAACAACAATGAAATTAAGAAGGTAGAACGGTTTGCTAACGAAATTATATTTTCAAATTTTGATATAAAAACTTACATAATCAATAAGTTTGATATTGATAAATTTCCTTTAAGAAAACCTCCTTCAGTTGATAATAATATTAGAATAGTTGAGATAAATGATATTGATTTCTCTCCCTGTTCTGGAACCCATCATAGAGGTACTGGTGAAGTAGGTTTAATTAAAATTAGGAGATGGGAAAAATACAAGGGTAATGTTAGAGTTGAGTTTGTTTGTGGTAATCGGGCTTTAAACGACTATTACTGGAAAAATAACCAGATTAATGCCATATCCAATTTATTATCTATAAAAGATAACAAAAGCCTTGATGCTGTAAATAGAATATATAATGAAAATAAACAACTACTTAAACAAATAAAAAATTATAAAGAAAAAATCCAAAATCATAAAGTGGACAACTTTTTAACAAATGCTCCTATCCATAATAATATTAAAATAGTTTATCATATTTTTGATAATAAAAATTTTAATGATATAAGAATTATATTATCTAAGATCTTAAATCAAGATTGTTCTATAGTTGTTTTTGGTAATAAGCAACATGATAAATGTCAAATAATTATGGGAAGGTCTGATAATATCGACTTAGATATGACAGAAATATTTAACTCCATTGCTGATATTATCGATGGTAATGGAGGAGGCAATGAAAAAATAATCCAAGGTGGCGGAAGCAAACCTGAAAATATAAGTCAATGTATAAAAAAGGCTTTAAGTCTTATAGGAGAAAAAATAAAATAAGGGTAAAATTACTCTTTAGAGTATTGACAAAGTAAGTAGAAATGTCCGCCAGTCCTCGGATTTGGAAAACATATAGAAACGGTCGAAAATAGAATTCCAAACTCGCTATGCTCAAACAGTGGAATTCAAGCGATTTTCTCCCTTATTCTATATTTTCACAAATCCTGCGGAATGGCTACCATTTCTACTTACTTTGTCTAAATATACTTAGAATACAAACCAATTAATAATCTTCCCCTTATTTTCTCTTATAAACAATCTCTCCATCTACTATTGTCATTTCCACATCTATGTTTTTTATGTTGTCAACCTCTATATGGGTTATATCTTCTGATAAAACCACTAAATCTGCTAGCATACCTTCTTTTATCATTCCTTTTATATCTTCTTCATAGGTGCTATAGGCTGAATTCTTTGTAAATAACTCTAGGGTTTCATATAAATCAAGCCTTTCTTCTTTATACCATCCGCTCTTTGGATTTCCTTCTAAATCCTTTCTTGTAATGGCACTATAAATGCCCCATAAAGGATTAAATGATTCCACAGGGGCATCGGAGCTTCCACTAAGCTTTATCCCCTTATCTAGCATAGTCTTCCAGCAATAGCTTGTTTTCATCCTTTCACTACCTATTCTATCTTCTGCCATATACATATCAGTTTTCATAAATATGGGTTGAATATCTGCTATGGCATCCACTTCTAAATATTTGTTATAAATTTCTTCTGAACATATCTGACTATGGATTATTCTAAACCTTGGATCTTCCTTTGGATTTTCTTTATTAAGCTTTATATATGTATCCAAAACTTGATTCATACATCTATCTCCTATGGCATGAACAGCCAATTGAAGCCCACTGTTATAAGCTGTTTTTAATATTTCTTCTAACTCATCATCGGTCTGTATTAAAACTCCGTCGGTAGTTTCGTCATCATTATAAGGTTTTTCTAATGCAGCTGTTCTAGAACCTAGGGAACCATCCCCCAATACCTTTAACGGGCCATACTTTAAAAATTCATCCCCATCCCCTGTTGTTACTCCTGTTTGTAAAAAGCTTTTTAATTCTTCTAAATTAGGAAATAACATTTGAAGATTCATTCGGGCATTCAATTTATTTTCATTATTTAACTCTTCATATGCTTTAATAATATTTTTATAATTTTTTATATGGGAAAAGTCATCGGTTTGTATTGATGTAATACCTACCTTGTTTGCATCTTCTATAGCAGAAGTAATAAGTTCTTTTATTTTTTCCACATCATCTGTAATAGGTATATTGGTATATGCTAAATATAGACCATTCTCTCTAAGTATTCCTGTAGGCTCCCCTGTAACCTTCGATTTATCTATCTTACCACCTTCAGGTGCTTTAGTGTTTTTATCTATCTTAACCCTAGCTAAAGCCTTTGAGTTAACTGCACATATATGATAACATGCTCTAGCTAAAAATACTGGCCTATCATTTACAACCTCATCTATATCTTCCTTCGTTAATAATCTTTTTTCCTCAAAGTTTTCATGATTCCATCCATGACCTAAAATCCAGTCACCAAATATACCATCCTTTTCTTTTTTAGCAAATTCCTTTATCTTACTTTGTACTTCCTTTATGGACTTACAATCAGATAAATCCACCTTATGTTTTGTCATACTATAGCTAAGTAAGTGCATATGGCTATCATTAAATCCTGGCAACAAAGTTTTTCCTTTTAAATCTATATGCCTTGTATTGTCATCTATATACTCTAAGCCTTTATCATAATCTCCACAGAAAGTAATATTATTATTTTCTACTACTACTGACTGGACGGATTTTTTTTCATTCATAGTTAATATATTTCCATTATAAAAAAATAATTTTCCCAATTAACTCTCCTCCTTTAAAATGAGTTTCATGAATTATTAATCTAATTATAACATATTACTATATATATACCTTTAGAAATTTCAAAAGACTAAATAGAAAATATTCACTTAGTTTAGGAGGATGCTATGAAAGAGATAGTGGTAAAAAAATTAAAGGAGAGAGACGTGGAAATAGAAGATATTGCAAAGCTAGTCTATGAACTTCAAAAAGACTATGTTAATATGAATATGGATGATGCTATCTATAACGTAAATAAAGTTCTAGATAAAAGAGAAGTTCAAAATGCCATATTAACAGGTATAGAGCTTGATATTTTAGCAGAAAAGGAGCAAATAAATGAACCACTGCTCTCTATAATAAAGAAAGATGAAACCCTATATGGTATAGATGAAATATTGGCCCTAAGTATAACTAATGTTTATGGGTCAATTGGTTTTACTAACTATGGCTATATAGATAAAATGAAAATGGGTATAGTAGGAGAAATAGATAAAAAGGGCAAAATGACTAATCAAGTACATACTTTCTTAGATGATTTAGTTGGTGGCATAGCAGCAGCTGCATGTGCAAGAATTGCCCATTCTAAATCATCAAAATAGAACTGAAAGATCCATCCTATATAAATAAAATTGAGGGACTCCTAAGTCCCTCAATTTTATTTACTCATAAACTTTTCTATTTCTTCTATTGTCTTTATCATACCCTTTGATAAGTTTTCATAACCATCTTCAGTAACCAATATGTCATCTTCTATTCTTATCCCTATCTCTTCCTCTTCAACATATAATCCCGGTTCTACAGTTAATACCATACCAGGCTTCAGCTCAGTATCATAATCTCCAACATCATGGGTGTCTAATCCTATAAAGTGACTTACTCCATGATAGTAGTATTTTGCAATTTCTGAATCTTCTTTTATTAAACCAATCTTTTTACATTCATCGGCTAACACTTTTTTGGTAATATTATTTAACTCTTTAAATGGAACCCCTGGCTTTATAGCTTTTATGGTTTCATCCATAGCTTTAAGGACTATATTATAGAATTGTTTCTGTTTATCAGTAAACTTACCATTTACAGGGAAAGTTCTACTGATATCGGCACAATAATTTTCGTATTCAGCTCCTAGATCAAAAAGAATTAAGTCTCCATCCTTCATTTCACAATTATTTTCTTCATAATGAAGCACAGTGGCATTTTTCCCTGCAGCTGCAATTGTTTTAAATGCATGTTCCTTTGCACCTAAAGTTTTTATCTCAAAGTCAAAATATGCTTCCAATTGATATTCCATCATTCCTGGCTTAGAATTTTCCATTAGGCTTTCTACACCTTTAGTAGTTATAGCTACTGCCTCTTTCATTTTTTCTATTTCTTCTTTTGACTTTATCATTCTAAAGTTAGAAATCATGTTGTAGGCATTTATTATCTTTAAGTATGGATATTTATTAGTTACATTATTTGCAAAATCTATCGCGGCAGTATTTGGTACACTCCAGCCCCTTCTTTCTAGGTCTAAATAAACATTATCATAACTAGTTCTTAACAACATGCCATTAAAGAAAGCCTCAAAGTTCTCTATGAACTGTATTTTTTCAATACCTGATATTTCTTTAGCCTCTTCCTTTCTCATTCTTCTACCAATCCACTTTTCAAGTTGAGGATTTGGTTTTTCTATAAATAAGTTTTCATCTAGCTTTCCATTCTTTTTAGTAATCATTAATATAAACTTCTGTCTTTCCAATCCCGTTAGATAGTAAAAATGTCTATTGATTGTATACTTATACGGTTGATCTGCCGACCTTTGGGGTGCTTCCCCTGAAAATAAAACTAATATTGAATTATCTTCTAGTGTATCTTTAACCTTTTTTCTGTTGTTTATAAAGAAATCTTTATTCATATAATCACCATCCTACTTTGTTTTTTCTCTCATACTATTATTATTTCGATATTCTAACTAATTTTCCTTTATATATTTCTAGATTGTAAAAAATCACGTTAATTCCTTAATCCTTTATTATATATAATGACTCATTGTCAAATGATTTATATAGCTTTTTAAAGCTTTTCTCAATTTTTTTATAGTCTCTAAAGTATAACATGGAGTATCTTTCTATACTCTTTATATATTCTCTGGTATACAACCCCTTATTTTTATATATGGCCATAAAAATCAAGTTATAACAGTTTTCCCTTATAATCTCCTTTATTACTTTACCATTATTTGTGGTTATAAATTCAGCTGAATCTAGGACCTTATTTATATAATTAATCAATTTATTGGTTAGCTTATCTAGAGGCCATTTTTTTGCCACTTGAGAAAAAATTGTACAGTGGCTGTTTTTAAAATCCTCATTTACATCTTGTAAATCGTCAGCCAATTGCAATATAACTCCATATCCAAACATGAACTCTGCAACTTCCTTTGAAAGTCTCCCACTAACTAAATATCCATCTGCTAATACCGATGTACCACCCTTTTCAAAAGTTATGTCTATAATATTTCTTTCATATGGGCTTACTTGTCCATATTGTTGTAAAACACTTTTTTTCTGAGCCCCATGTATAGCATATATACTAGTATAAACATCCCTATATATTAATCTATCATATTGCTTTTCCATAAGTCTAACTAACTTTAACACATCTTTTTCATGTTTATTATTTATTCCTATTTCTTTACCCCTTAACATTTTACTAAACTTCTTATTAAACTTTGTTTTTTCCTCTATAGAAAGATCTGGGTCATCTAAATAATTATCTGAATATGGATATAACATACTATAACCAAAAATTGAATCTGATAACCTTACATCTTCACCAAGAAAAATTTGAATACTATTTGCAATCCAAACATTTCTTATGGCTTGAAAGATGTCCTCTATTTTTATATCGGGTTCAAACTCTTTTGTTCTTTTTATGAATTCATTTGTGGTTTCCATATAGCCTCTATTAAAAATTATATCAATTTTTTTCTCATCATAATCTAATATATCTTGAAAAAAATTCTTAATAATTTCTTTTATATTATTAGTTACCAATTCTTTATCCATTTCCTGTTGATTAATTCTATTTATTTCCATAGATAATTTATTAATAGCTTTTTTAATAGCTTTTTTATTTTTC
Source organism: Dethiothermospora halolimnae (assembly GCF_037577855.1). Classification (NCBI taxonomy): domain Bacteria; kingdom Bacillati; phylum Bacillota; class Tissierellia; order Tissierellales; family Thermohalobacteraceae; genus Dethiothermospora; species Dethiothermospora halolimnae. The sequence continues at coordinate 159,828 of NZ_JBAKFX010000002.1, forward strand.
TTTTTTTCTCTATTATCATATATACGACTAAATGGTAAACAGGTACCTTCTACTTGCCACCATAATTTTTCATATCTTAACTTCATATCATTTATAAATCTATCTGATAAATGAAATTCATTTATATCTTCTTTTAATATATTTTTAGCTAAAGACTCCATCTAAATCCCCCTTAAAACTAACCATATGATATATCCTTTAATATATATATACGATATAAATGGATAAAAGTCTGCAAAAAAATACTAATTGGGAAATATATCTCCCAATTAGTAAAAATATAAAATAAACCATTAAAACCTATTCTATATTAAACACCTCATCTAATCTTGTTAATCTAAATATTTTTCTTACGTTTGGATCTTTAATAGAAGATAGGGTTAATCTCCCCCCATTTGATACACATTTTTTATGTACCGACATCAATACCCCCAAGCCTGTACTATCCATAAATTTACATTGAGATAAAACTACTGTTATTTTGTTTATGCCATCTTCAAATAATTCGTTGGTCCTTTGTCTAAAGTCTTCTATTTCATCAATTACAAATTCCTCAGGCAAAACTATTTTAACCTCTTTCCTTTTCTCCATGGTTATCACCTCTTATTTTAAAGTCCTGGGCTAAACTATCTAAGCTCATAGCTATACTACTATTTTCCTCTGCTGTTGCTGCTAGGTTTTCCGTTGCTGCTGCCTGCTCCTCTGATGCAGTTGCCACCTCTTTACTTGTATCTACAGTACTTTCCGCCATAGTTGATACATCATTAATTAAGTTAACTATTTCATCGGATGTAGCTACTTCTTCTTCTGTAATGTTAACTATTTCTTTAATACCTTCTACAGTTCCTTTAACAGCCTCTATAATATCTATAAAGGCTTCATCAGTTTCATTTGCAACCACCACTCCATCATCAACAAGTTTTTTTACTGAGTTTATTGTTCTTACAGATTTATTAACCTGTGTTATCATTTCCTTTAACAACTCAGAAATCCTATTGGCTCCATTATTGGTTTCCTCTGATAATTTTCGTATTTCATCTGCCACAACAGCAAAGCCTTTACCATGTTCCCCAGCTCTTGCCGCTTCTATAGAAGCATTTAAAGCTAATAAATTGGTTTGTTCTGAAATCGAATTAATAACATCTACAATAGAATTGGTTTCATTTGCAATGCTATCTAAATCTTTTAATGTCGTCACCGTATCATTGGTACTATAACTTATAGAGTTCATAGACTCTACTGTTTTTTTAACCTTCTCCCTTCCCACTTCAGCAGTATTAAAAGTTTCAGTGGAATTCTCATTTGATCTTATAGCCTTATTTTTAGCTAATTGAACTAAACTGGATAATTGAACTAAAGCTTTAGATATATCTATAGTATGGTTGTTCTGACTATCTGCGTTATTAAATACTTCCTCTATACTGGCACTTATTTCCTCTGATGATGCACTCATTTCTTCTGATGATGCAGCTAACTCCTGGGAAGAAGCTGTTAATGTTTGGGAAAACTCTTTGACTTGTCCTATAACTTTAGACTGCATTTCCAACATCCCATTAAAGGAGTTCCCTAAACTCTCCATTTCATCTTTCGTATTAATTATAACATTAGCAGTCAAGTCTCCTTTTCCTGCCTTCTCCATTGAAGCTTGTAGATTTTTTATAGGTTTAATGAAATTTCTAGTTGTAGTTATATAGGCAATAATCATTGCCATAATCACTGATATTATTGCTATAATTATTGTAGTATTCCTTATATTTATAGCACTGGACATATAGTCATCATAATTGGCAGTAACTGCCACAATCCAGTTCTCCACTGGATGATAGCTTAAGTATTTTTTTATTCCTTCAAATGTATAAAATCCATCTCCTGTTTCCCCGGATGCCATCTTTTTAAATATCTTATTTAATGAAGGACTATTTAAATCAGTAAGCTTTTCCTTCATCACCTTATTATTATCTGGGTGATAGGTTATTAATCCCTCTTTATCTACCATGAAACCATATCCACCTTTTCCTATCTTTATATCTTTAACATGATTAGTAATAACATCATATTTCATAGTGGCAAATAATGTTCCAATAATTTTTCCCTTGTCTTTCATTGGTAGAGATACAGCCACAACCTCATTCTGGGTCTCTTTAGATATTAAAACATTGCTAATTCCTTCATTTCCATCTAATGCATTTTTAATATAGTCCCTATCGGAAAGATCTAAATCACTAGTCACACCACTATTTATTGTGATAACCTTTCCATTATCATTAGTGACAGCTATATTTTCAATAATATCACTATGATCTTTTTGGATTGTATTTAAGTAATTGTGAGCTTTTTCTCTATATAAATAGCCATCATTTAATATAGCCTCTTTCAGAGTTTCATTTGATGATGCTATCTCTATATAATTCATTAGTGAGTCTATAGTTAAATCAATATTTTTAGCTACTAACCCAGTCTCATTTTTAAGCTGTTCTTCAATGGTACTTTGTAATGAATTAGAACTTTGATTATAAGAAATTATTCCAAGTACAATAATAGGTATAGATATTAATAGAAAAAAACTAAGCATCAACTTGCCCTTTAATTTTATTTTCATTACTACATTCCCGCCCTTCTTTCATCATTTTTTGTAGATATATATTTAAAATCACCTCCCTGTGTAATAAACTTATATTTCTATACAACTTTATTCACTATAGTGTATAGATTTTTAAAATTCTCACATTTGTTAATTTTCTACAGTGTTCTACATTTTCCCTTTTTTTTCGATAAAAAATAGGTATATAGTCCTATTTTCCATCAGGCCATATACCTATTTTATTGATATTTCTATTGTTTTCATTTTATAATTTGAACCTTTATTTTTTAAGAATATAATGTTATTACCTCGGTTATTATTAATACAACTCCTAAAATAGTCTCTATAAAACCTTTATTTTTAGCAGGTTCCTTCCTCTTTTCTAGTATTTTTTCATCCAATATTTTAAGTATTTGTTCCTCATCGGCTTTTTCGAATCTTCTAAATATAACATCAAAGGTATCATGGGATATTTTAGGTTCTATTTCCACATTAGCCTTTGAGTTTTCTATTTTTATATATTTCTCATCAATTTTTTTATATTTAATATTATTATCTTCAAAAGTTTCTATCAGTGAATCCAACAACATCTCATGGGACACATTATATATAGTAACTTGTTTTTTGCTAAAATATGAATATATAAGTACTGCTATTATGATTATAAAAATGATTATGGGAAAAATATAAAATTCTATCGATAAAACATTTTCCAGTGGAATAGCAAAGGGTATAAGCCAACGTAAATATTTAAATCTTCTAGATTCTTTATAAAAACCTTCACTGTTTGTGCGTTTTATTCCGTCATACATTAATATAGCTCCTAAAAATCCAATTAAAATTATAAGTCCATTTTTTGTCATTCATTTAATCCCCCTATTAGCATTTTGTTACTGTAATTATAACATTTAAATTTAATAATATAAACTTATTAATCCATATATTAGTTAATATTTAATTATAAACTCTAGATTGATTATTTTATAATTAATTGAATTTTTATATAGTATTTATTACTCTCTATTGGTAATAATAATATTACTTCTTAATTTAAGGAGGATTTTTATGGCTCATATTGATAAAAATATTGATACTAAAACTAATATAAAGGAAACAAATGAACGAAGGATAAATGAACTATTGCACCTTATGGAAAAGCATACCCGTACCGATAGACATCTAGAACAGCATTCCGATATATCTGAACTTGAATCATTAAAACACACCCTAGACTTACAGAAGGATAGAGAAAAGAAAATTGAACATTTAAAAGAGTTAATTATACAGGGTCATAATAATAGCGATGAAGCAAAGCACCTTAAAAGAAACTATCACTATACAGAAAATTACCTTCGTCACCATGAAGGTCATATGGACCCTGCAACTATTAAATTTACAAAGGAAAAACAAAAACACCGTGAAGAACAAATGAAATATCTTCAATAGTAAAGACGACCTTAAGGTCGTCTTTAACTTTTAGTTTCTATTTTTTCAAAGCTTTCTCCTTTGCTATTTGTTACTTTTATGTTCTCAAATTCATCTTTAATCTTTAATACTACTGAAGGATAAGTTAAAATTTGAGTGACCATATCCTCTTGGCCAGGGGAAATCTCTTTTACTTCTATATTTATAGTATCATTCTTTTTATCTATTTTTTCAACTTCTATGTTATATCCTCCTGTAGGCTTCTCCCCCACACCTATATAAACTATGGTGCCATCATCATCTTCCTCTAATACTTTATACCCCTTTGAGTTTTTTATATTATTTATGGTCTCAATTAAATTGTCAGGTATATCTCCTACAAACTCATATTTCACTTCTTGTTCCTCTCCTTGTTCGATATTTTCTTGTTGATTACCACTATTATTTGGTTCATCTGTACCATCTGTGTCACAACCCACAATTGACATCGATAAACCCAATACTAAAACTCCTGTTATTATTTGTTTCTTCATATGAAAAATACCTCCTTGTTATATACATACCACAATTTTTCTTTTTAAACATCTTATTTATAAAGTCCTATATTATTTAGACGATAACAAGGTAAATATGTTTCATATTTATAGATTTTCTAACTCTATATCTAATTCCAACAGCACTTTCCTTAGCCTATCCTTTTCATGTTCTTTAATATCAAAGGAAACATTATATAAATAATGTTGTAATACATCTGCATCCTTTAGTAGCTCATCATATTCTTTATGTATATTACCCTTATCACTATGATTAAAAATAGCTCCACATATAATATCAATTTCTTCCTTTGTAAATATCTCCAATTGTTTTAATATATTCTTAGCTTCTACTGAACTTAACATGGCATGGTCATCAGTACTTTCTACTTTATAATTCCAAATATCATGTAGCATTGCAGCAGTTGATGCTAGTTTAGGGTCTAACCCCCTCTTAATAGCTATTAAGTTACTTGTCATTGAAACTCCATAAAGATGAACGAATCCACATCGTCTTACCTTTTTATTTTTCTGTTTTCTTAATGTTTCATCTACCACTTGACGTACTATTTCTAAAGAATCCATTTTATTTCCCCCTTGTATTGTTAATTGTTTATTTTGAATAATCAAAAAATTGATTTTAAAAAATAATAGTTTATTTCATAAGCTTTTTTAATATATTTAACTTATTTTTATATGGCGGATATCTCAGTTTAATATCAAATAAATTTGACTTTTTTAATATGCTCTTTTTATGACTAAAGGTATCAAAGCTAGCCTTACCATGATATGACCCCATACCGCTACTCCCTACTCCTCCAAAGGGCATATAAGGAGAAGCTAAATGTACTATAGTGTCATTTATACACCCTCCACCAAAGGGTATATTTCCTTTTATTTTATCAATATTTAACTTATTATTTGAAAATAAATACAAAGCTAAAGGTTTATAATAACTATTTACCATTTCTATAACTTCTTCAATATTTCTGTATTCAATAATAGGTAATATGGGACCAAATATTTCATCTGCCATAACTGAATCTTCCCACGAAACATTATCTATAATAGTCGGTTCTATATATAAGCTCTCTTTATCAGTTTCTCCACCTACCAATATGTTTCCACTGTTTAATAAATTAGACAATCTATCTAAATGTTTTTTGTTTATAATCCTAGGATAATCGGGACTCTCTTTAGGATTGTCCCCATAAAACTCATTTATAATTTCTTTCATGTCTTTAATTAATTTATCTTTAGTGTCTTCATGTACTAATAAGTAGTCTGGAGCTACACAGGTCTGCCCTGCATTTAAGAACTTACCCCACACTATTCTTCTAGCTGCTAACTTGGTATCAATGTCTTTATCCACTATACAAGGACTCTTGCCACCTAACTCTAAAGTAACTGGAGTTAAGTTTTTAGCAGCTGCCTCCATAACTATTTTCCCCACGGGGATACTTCCTGTAAAGAATATATAGTCAAAATTCTCATTAAGAAGCTTTTCATTGACTTCTCTCCCCCCTTTTATTACAGCTACAAACCCTTCATCAAAATTTTCCTTTATAATATTATAAATAATCTCCGATGTATAATTTGAGTATTCTGAAGGTTTTAATATGGAACAGTTCCCCGCCGCTATGGCCCCTATAAGTGGTGCTATAGTTAGCTGAAATGGATAATTCCAAGGAGCCATTATTAAAACTACTCCATAGGGTTCAGGATGTATATAACTTCTAGATAAAAAGTGGGTTATGGGAGTCTTTACCCGTTTACTTTTAGCCCAAGACTTAACTTTTTTTATAGTATAGTCTATCTCCTCTAGTAAAATTCCAACTTCCGTTTCATATCCTTCAAAATAGGACTTTTTCAAATCCTTATTTAATGCATTTAATATTTTATCCTCATTATCTTTTATAGTTTTCTTTAACAATCTAAGTTGCTCTATTCTAAAGTCTACGTCCCTAGTTCTTCCGTTATTAAAATAGTCTCTTTGTTTTTTAATAATATCTTTAATAACCAATATATACCGCCCCTTTTCTATTATTGCGACTTATATAATTAATAAATACCCAATTCTAACTATATTATATTACTTTTTTCAATATTAAGAAAGCTCTAGCTATGCTTTGAGTTATAAGATTCTACTATGTGAAACTGATTTTCTAATATCAAATATAAATAAAAAGATAGGGATTAAATCTATATCTAGATATAGATTTAATCCCTATCTTTTTATTACCCACTAATTCTCTTCACCACAAACTGGGCAAACATTATCTCCTCAGCAGGGCTTATATTTTACTCCACAATTTTTACAAGTTTCCATATATAACTCTCCTTATTTTTATCAATATTCATAAAAGAGATTATATCAAGAGATCATATATTTTTCTGTGATTTAAATCAATTAATAACATATATTTTTTAATTAATCCTTCAAATACTTATGCAGTGTGTTGATACTGCTATTCATATACTCAATATGCTTTGTCAATTCTTTTGCAATAGATAGAAACGGGCTCAAGCACGTTTTTGTGCTTCTGTAATTATTTCCTCTGGGAAACCTATATGCTTTAAAAGTTTTATGGCATTTTTTGAATTTGATGCCCCCTGATATATCTTATAATCAAAGGTTATATCTTCTTCCTTCATTTGCTCCGTAAAGTGATAATTATCATATATATTATTTAATATTTGTGTTAACTCAATATCATGGGAAGCCACAATGACAATACAGTTCTTTTTGTGTAGAAACCTTAATATAGCAGCTGATGCTGCAATTCTTTCCTCTGTATTGGTTCCCCGTAATATCTCATCAATTGCACATATAACTAGTCTATCTTTACTTAGATTTTCAATAATCCTTTTCAAATACTTAATTTCTTTGATATAATAACTTTCCCCTGACATTAGATCATCCCTAACAGCCATCGAAGTAATAACTTGCCCATGGGGTAATGTCAATTCCTCAGCCATACAGGTGTTAATGTTTTGGGCTAGAATAACATTTATTGCAACTGCCTTTATATAGGTAGATTTTCCCGATGCATTTGAGCCAGTAATAATACAGCTATTATTTAAGGCTATCGTATTACAGACAGGTTCATCAATCAATGGGTGATATATTTTCTTCATATATAGACCCTTATTTTCAGTAAATTTAGGGGTACAATATAAAGGCAAGCTTTTTCTAAAAGAAGCTATGGTTATGGCCATATCAACTTCACCTATCATTTTATATAAATCCATAAATTCATCTTGTCTAAATCTCAACGTCTTTAAAATCCTATGATAACTTGTAAAATCCCATAAAGTAGCTCCAATTAGATAATCATATAGCAAGCCTAGAATATCACCAGTATAGGAAGCTTCCTTTTTCATTTGTATTAACCCAATCTTCTTTGATAATTTTTTAAATGTTTTAGCTTTTCTTCCTAAACTAACAAATTCATCCCCATATGATAATTTCTTTGTATTAGCAATTTTAGTACTAATAGTTATAACACCTATTATACCTTTAAGCATATCCATGTTAACTTCATACTTAAATTTACCTATGGCATATATGGCCATATTTATAGCAAATATGGCTACGGTAATAAAAAGAAAATTTAGATTTTGAAAAATAATTGCTGGCAAAACTGATAAAACTAATAGTATCTGCATTATTCGGTATATAGTTATACCTGAAATTTTATGTGAGTCTAAGTTGTTCATAAACTTAGGCAAATAATAAGCCCTACTATCCTTTCCAAGACCAGCCAGTAAAAACTGTATTTTTTCTCTTTCTCCATCATTATTTGTAAAAAATGAAACCTTTCTCTCTAATGAGTCTCTATTTTTACTGTTTTTAGGAAGACAATGAAGAATAGAATACAGTATCTGCTCTCCAACAAAGGAATTACAGTTATTTATTCTAGAGAATACTTTATCCATCTCCAAGTCATTCCATGTTATATTATCTATCTTTTCATCCTTCGATATTGTGTTTTTATATTCTTTCCAGTGGTAACCAATGTTTTTCCATTTATACTTTCTTTTTATAGGTTTCTTCCCAAATTGTTCTCGTATTTTGGTATGTAGCTTTTTAATATTCATTCTTCGTTCAAATAGAATTAATAAATATACTAAAATGATTATTACGACTGTAGTTATTATTTTCAAGTATGTTCCTCCTTAGTTAAAACTGTCGATCTCCATTTGTATCAAAATCTACTAAATTAACAAGCTTTTTCTTTCCTCTATTCCCTTCTGTATGTTTTTCTACACCATTGTCATCTGTTTCTATCATTTTATAATCTCCCGTTAACAAATTTATATCCTCATATTTTTTACCCCTATTTGATACTGCATGGAACCAATCCTCAGTGGCACCGATTAAATACCATCCATCACCTTCATATCTAAACCTATATGACTTTCCCCATCTCCAGGCACTACCACCATAATGACCAACTAACAATGAACCTCTATTTATACTTAACCCCATAAAAGGATCTCCCATAATTCCCCCTCCGTATTTCCTTAATATCACTTTTTCCCCTTTAGCAGCTAACGTATATGTACCATCTGGATTTCCAGTTATAATCATTAATGTTCTTGGTGCCCCCAATTCCTCTTCCTTATCTCCTTCAATAACAAAAGCTATATCTGTTATTTCATCACCATTCAAATCCCCTTCAACTTTTGAGTCGCCAGAAGTATCTAATAAATGCCATCCTTTTGGAATGAATCCAGATATGTCCTTATTTTCTTCGGATTTATTATCCATTTCTGCTGACTTCTTTTTATCTACAGCTTCTGTATCAGAATACTCATCTATTTTACTGCCGTTTATATTTTGTTTATGTGGTTCAACTTCTACATCAGTCCTATAACCAAACATTCCTAACAGTAAATACAGTGGTATCATTATAATTGACAAGAATCTCGCTTCCATTTCTTCCTCTCCTCCAAACATTAAAGCAGAAGTATATATATATGTACTTCTGCTTTAATCTACAAAATCCTTTTATTTAATTAAAATCTATCTGGAAGTTATTTTTTAATTTGCAAAACTGAGAAAAAGGAGTTAAAATTATCCATTGCACAAAAAAGGATTCTGTAAAAGTTGGCTATAACTATCAGAATCCAGATTCCATAAAAGAAATGATAAGAGAAGATAAAAATATACTTTTACTAAAAGTTAAATTAGAAAGGGGCTGTCGGGAAATAGACAGTTAATAAAAAATAGTATAATGGATATCCATTATATTATTTTTTTATGCAAAAAAGAAAAAAAGGAAGGTTAAAAATAACCTTCCCATTTCCGTTATATAATATGA